>JBAQUG010000186.1:0-3808 GCA_049297395.1 Victivallales bacterium
AGGAAGAGCAGAGGGGTCTCCTTCGGAGATCTAAATCCCCTCTGCTCGAAAACAGAAGAAAAGAAAAGATAAAGAAAAAACACCTTATCTTTTATAAAAGTTGTTCTTGACATGGGGTCCACCGCACAGATATCATCCGTGTTCTTCATGACATAGTTGATGATGCCATACAAACTAAAGAGCAGGATAAGACCGCTGAAGAAAAGGTCTATGACATTAGTAAGATTGACTTTGACAGCCTCAGGCGGGAATTCGAAAAATCTCCCCGCAAGAACACAGCCGTCCAATGCCTGAAGAATCTGATAGAAGAACGTTTGAAACGCATGATAGCAAGGAATCCTCTGCGCACAGACCTATACAGGCGATACCAGGAAGTCATCAACGAATATAATATTGAGAAGGATCGGGTTGTCATTGAGAAGACATTCGAGGCTCTACTGAAAATAAATGAGACTCTGGACAATGAGGAGAAACGGGCGGTTCGAGAAGGACTGAATGAGGAGCAGCTCGCCCTATTTGACCTTCTTAACAAACCAGAACTCACCCCGAAGGACATAAACAAACTTAAAAAGGTGGCCGCGGAACTACTTGAAATCCTAAAGCGTGAAAAGCTCCGCATAGACAACTGGCGCGAAAAGGAGTCAACAAAGGCTGAAATAAAAATATTCATCCATAATTTCCTATGGAACGATAAAACCGGTCTTCCAACAGGAAGTTACTCTCCAAATGAAGTCGATGAGAAGACCCAGCGTGTATTCGATCATGTCTTCATGCAATACCAGAGCGCGACAAATAATATTTACGCAGCATAATGCCTTGAGTGACATTCCCATCCGCTTGACTTTTCCAGTAGAACTGGTTATTTAAACCGAATTTCAATTTATGAGGATTCCATGTTCAGAAGAGTAATTTTCACAGTCTCCATATTGGTGGCATGTGCGTCAACGTCAATTTCCGGATACGCCCAGGAAGTCAAGCTGCCGGCCGACAAGGCCAATTTCCATGTGTTCATACTTATGGGCCAGTCCAACATGTCGGGATCCGGCATGCCTGTCCTTACCGAATACATGAAACCCAGCCCGAACGTGCTGCTTATCGGAAATAACTTGAAGTGGATTCCATCACTCGTCTACTACGGAGCCGGAATGAGCCCCGGCCAGGTCTTCGCCCGACATTACGCTGAACTTCATCCGGATGTCACCGTCGGACTCATACAGTGTGCAAAAGCCGGCTTGAGCATTAAGGACATTGCAAAGGGCGGAACGACAGACCGCGACGGTGTTTCCATCTATGACAATGTCATGGCGAAGATCAGGGAGGCGAAGATACAGGGGACCTTGAAGTCGATCCTCTGGCATCAGGGAGAAAGCGACTGCGCGGATCCGGCATATGTTGACAAGCTTAAAGCTTTGGTCAAGGACATCCGCACTGACATCGGTGAGCCGGATCTTCCTTTCATCGCAGGCGAACTCGGGCGTTTCAACCCATCCGGCGCAAAGTTCAATGAACTCCTTTCCGGTGCGAAAACCGCAATACCGTCATATTCAATCACAAGCTCGGAAGGGCTGATGGATCTCGGCGACAAGATGAATTTCTCGGGATTCTCCGTTGAAGTCCTGGGTTCGAGATATCTCATGGAATATCTGAAAATGAAGGAACCGTCCCTCGCCACCGACTTCAAACCGACTCTTGCCGACATCACAAGGAAAATGCTTGCAAAAGACGCGGAATGGCAGACAATCCCCAATCCATCCATGACCGAAGGAGCGGCGAGACCTCTGGGATGGGACAGCAAATGGATGTCAAAGGGAAACATCGACGTGGTGAGGGACGACAGGATTTTCTCCTCTTCACCTTCATGCCTCAGGATTGAATCAACCAGCGGTCCGGTATCAGGTTCCATCTCCCAGACCCTGAGGAACGTCGCAGGCAGGAAGATCAGGGTGAACTGCAAGGTGATGAACGCCGGTTTCTCCGGATGCATCCTTTCATTGATCGGCCTGGACAGTTCAGGGAAACAGGTCCTCCAGAAGAACATCATAAACGCAAAAGACGCCATAGAATGGTCTTCATACTCCTCCGAAGCATTCGTACCGTCCTCTGCAATCAACACCAAGCTCCTGATCAATGTCAACGGAGAGGGACGAGTATGGCTCGATGATTTTTCCGTGGAAAAAGAAGCACAGGCGGCAGGAACCGGGCTGGCTATAAACAGCTCAATGACCGAAGGCTATGACAAGCCTCTGGAATGGACAGGCATCTGGACCTCCGAAGGCAGTCTCAAAGTCGCGAAGGATCTCAAAATCTTCAAGTCGCCCCCTGCATCGCTCAGGATTGATTCGGACGGCGGCCCGGTAAATGGAAGCGTCAGCCAGGAACTGAAGGACGTAGCTGGCAAGAAGGTCAGGGTCAAGGGATGGGTCAGGTTCAAGGGACTCCAGAAATGCTCCGTGGGCGTCGGCGCATTCGACTCGTCATGGAAAATGCTGAAATGGGGAGGCATATACTACAAGGAAGGCGGAGATGAACTTGACTGGGTAAGTTTTGACAAGACCGTCGACGTGCCAGCAAACGCCGAAAAAATAAATCTTTCCCTGGGCATCACCGGCGAAGGCAGCGCCTGGTTCGACGACATCGAGGTCGAGATCGGCAAAACACCCAAGACACCCGCAAAATAATAGAATATCAACCGGGACTATGCGGCGATAAAACGCCGCATAATCTCTAAGCGTTGGGCATAAAACATGACATCTCGTATACATCACATATTAATGATTAGCATTGTTTCCCTGTCCTCATGGTTTGCGGGATGGGTTTCTATGGCTTGGTTGTATGCCTGGCGTGACATCACATTCATCGTCAGCCACGGAGAGCCTCCTTTACCGGCCCAAAGATACCATCGCCTCTTTTTGACAACATGGATTCTTATCCTAGGATCACGCAGTTCATGTGGCAGCATCCTTTTGCCATTGGGATTATATCCTTTTCCGTCTGCCTGCTTGCCGTATGGCTATATGCACGCAGAAAACCAAATGATTTCAGTGGACAGTGGTTGATACTTCTTGTAGGATGTTTGTTTGTTCAGATTACTGTTTCTCTGTTCATGGTCTTACCTGTCTCAGATGAATGGAAGCTTAATAATATGATGAGAACATATTGGAAGATCGGACAGCCCAACCATACAGATTCTCCTAACGGCCTCCAGCCGTAGGAGATCTTAAGTCGTCAGTCTCTTGAGGTGAACATCATGAAAGTCGGGAACTTATTTGAGAATGCCTTACCGCCGTCGGATGGCGAGCGCTTCGAAACTTTGCTGGCGGCAAAGAACCTCGTTATCGAGAGAATCGTAAGCTCTTCGAAAATAGCCTCAACCGAGTATGTGCAGCCCCAGGACGAGTGGGTGCTGCTTCTTCAAGGTAATGCCGTGCTTGTTGTCGCCGGTAAAACTGTACACCTCAAATCAGGAGACTATCTGTTTTTGCCATCAGGCACGCCGCATACCGTTCAGAGCGTTTCCGAAGGGGCAGTATGGCTCGCCATCCATCTGCATGAGAAGAACGCGCAAACATGCGCTACTACGAGCCAAACCACGTGTATTTGAACTCATTTCCAAGTCCGATAAGCTCCTTTGGAGGACGAATCATAGAAGTGCGCGTACCTTGCTGTGTATGGCGTAGCCTCCTATAGTTTTTCAGATAAATAATTTCATTATTTTCCTGAAAAACTATCAACGAGAAGTTGAAGCTCCGCAGAACTTCTCAGCTTTTTCATGACTCTTATGACTTCAGCCGCGTCGCTCATGTACTTC
>JBAQUG010000187.1:0-17257 GCA_049297395.1 Victivallales bacterium
GCCGGTTGAAGTCGCTCCATCAGTTCATATATGCAAAGAGATCCGGACTGGCAGTGAGATTCAACACGGAAACAGCGTCATTCACAAAAAACACCAGCCAGATGCCGGACGGGACTTCGGTGGAATACAGTCTTCTTTCGCTGCCTCTGTATATGGCTGAAGAGCTTAGAAGAATTATAGGGATCATTGCACGCGACAATATTCAGCCCTTAACCTCAAAGTACTGAGGGCTGATGCGTACTTTCTCCAATTCCATTTTGTTGTAAAAAAAAATCTCTGGTGTTATTCCTGCTTTGCCACCGGGCGGAAAACCAATTTGCAGAACCAAGTAGCCATGTCGGTGATCTCATCAAAAAACATGACAATCTTGTACCGGCCTGCGGAAAGGCGGATGGTCTGTTTGCCAAGAGACTTCTGGGGCGCCAGCCAGCCTTCTCCGGAATCCCACGCCGTGGAGAGCGGCCATTTCAGCAGGGTCGTGCCGGCCTCCCCATCTTTTCCAAGATTGAGGCGGATGGTTTCGTCCTTGACACTGACAGGGTAACGGTCTCCGTAAAGCTTCTTGTAATAAGTCGTACGATTCATGAACAGCTCGACTTCGTACTCACCGGCGGCGGCCACTTCGACTTCATAGGTGATCCAGTGGGCGAAATCCCAGCCCACCTGCACGGCTTCGGGCGCATCACCCAGTTCGCTTTTCCGGTAGACAACATTGGGGTTTCCCGGTTTGCCCCTTGTGCTTTTATAGGCGATTCCGTTGCCGCCTTCGTCGTAGCATCCGCCCTGGACGGTGCCGGGAATTTTCTGTGGATTGCCCTGATAGGCGGTTCCGGTGAACTCCCTGCCGGTGACCACCTCTATCGACAACGGCGCGGATTGTCCGATCAGGCCGCTGTCGTCCCGGGCCATGGCAATGACCGTATTGGTTGCATTGGGAAACAGATTGTCGACCGTAAAACTCGTCTTCACCGTAGAGGCACCAACCTTTTTTTCAGCCCGGATACGTCCCATGGAAAACAGCATGATTTCGGCAACCTTGCCGTCGGCATCGGCTGTTACATCAAAGGTGACCGGTTCACCCTGCTTGACCGGCCCTTTCCCGGCCAGCGTCACCCGGGGCGGTTTCCGATCACCCGTATCTTCATCATAGATGCGCAAGTAATCAACAACCAGGCTGTCAGGGAACTTTGCCTCCTCCAGTCTACCATAGAATGGGTTCCCGTCCTCGGATAGTGGAACACGAAAGGCAGCACCGATAGCGATTTTATGCGGCACATTCGTCATTGGGACAACATGGTAGTTCTGTCGGAGCGTCTCCTGTCCGTCCATGTAGAAGATGTATTCAAGAGGAGTCCACTGGAATCCGACCGTGTGCCACCCCTCGTACTGCTCCATGACTGTTTTGTTGCCGCTGGAAGTGCGGAAAAGTTTCCTGCTGACCAGCATGCCACCTTCGCCGACCCCCTTGGCATTGCCCTGATCACCGGCAATCGTGTCCTGATGGATGTTGAAGTGGTAGGCTTGAGCGACGTCATTCTCCCTTTTCGGCTTGTAGAAGTCCTCGAAAATGTCGAACTCCTGGGGATGGACAAACGCATCCGCACCGCAGTCGTAGGGCCATCCGTCAAGAACCACGGCCGTATCCCAGCCGGGCTGGCGTGAGAACTGCACGCGCGTTTCAAAGTAGCCGTACGCTTTTTCGAACCGGCCGCGCACGCCAGAGGGAAACCGCACCGTGCCATCGGGATCCTGGGTCAATTGGAGCACCAGCGAACCCTTACCGTCCAGGAAAAGGTTTGACATGGACGGTTTCGTCTTCATACCCGGCCAGTCCCACGAACCCGTCGCAGGCACAAACCACTTGTCGGTATCCAGAGAGGTGCCGTCAAACTCGTCATGCCAGACCATCTTCCATTTCTTGTTCGACGGAGGTCCTTCGCGGTATCCCGCTTTTGTTACGAGGTTCCTGGGGATGATCCGAACCGTAATGTTGCGCAGATCCTCCGGCCCCCCAACCGCCAGCATCGCCGAGCTGGTGCCCCGGATCATGCGAATGGCCAATACGTGGGCGCCCTTGGCCATCTCGACGGTAGTGGTGAAGTCGTGGATGCTCGGCGGCCACGTTCCATTTCCCTTGCCGCTGAGCGTTTCGGAGATCAATGCGCCATCAAGATACGCCTCGTACCACCAGTCGGCACCGAATCCAAAGGTGGTCGGAGCGGGCGTTTCGGCTTCGAATGGAAGATAGACCCAGGCCGTGCCGCCGGCCTTGATCCCGGTGAAGGAGGCAAGATCAAGAATGCGGTTGGAGCCGAAGTCCGCAGTGCGTCCCTCTGCCTGCTTGTCACCGATCTTCAGCGTCGCCGGAACGCTACGAAGCAGTTCCGGAGCTGGTACGCCATCCTCCCTGGTGAATGGCGCAAAGACCATGGCCTTTCCCGGCAACATCGCAGTTCCGACAATGGCGGGGCTGAACTGTAGACCGCCAAAATGAAACCCCTCGACCGTAACCCGATCAGCGCGAATGATTAATTTGTGCTGTCCGGCGGTCAGACTGACCTTCTTTCGCCCCACCGACTTGGAAGGGGAGCGCCAGGGAACACCGGAATCCCATTTGGAATTTATTTTCCAATCGGCAAGCATCTTGCCATCGACATCCAACTGAAAGAAGACGTCCTTTCCGGAACCGTCATTTAGCACCCCCGTGTATTTATCTGACGTGAAATAATCCGGACGGTTCAGGAACAATTCGACATCGTATTCGCCGGCCTTCTGCACCACTACGGTATAGGTTATCCATCTGGAGATGTAGGTGCTCATAGCAAGCGCGTGATTCTGATCTCCCGAGTATCCGAACTCACCTGCCCGGAAATTAAGATCCGGGGACATCTTAAGATCCCACGGACGCAGCATCTCAAAAGCCACACCTGCACCGCCCTGATCGTAGCATCCGGGAACTATCATGCCTGGAATCTCCTGCGGTTTACCGCCGTAGGGTGTGGAGTCCTCTGCCTGGACGCCTACCGTCCAAAGCGCGGCGGCAATAATTGCCGTCAATACTGCTCGGAAAATGGATTTCATAACTGTCTTTCTCCTTATTTCTGATGGGTAATAGTTTAAAACTTGCTTTTCTGAATTGTTTTCCATTTTTTCATCCTTCTTTTGCAAAATTCAGGTTAATTCATCAACCATGGGGCACGCTCTAGAACGATCGGCTCCAACTCAGATCTACTGTATGAATTGACGTGCCCGTCGCAATGAAGTACGTTGGTCGCCCTTCGGTGGCGATTGTATTCGATGCATGCCCCCCAGTTGGACCAAAAAGAACCACTGTTACGGTCGTCGCTCCCCCCCCATGCGATCGAACTCTTGTAGGTGTCAAGCGCAAGTGCCTGCTGTGAGGGGTGATTGAACTGAGAGATCATTCTTTTTGCAGGATAGGGACCCGCCGCAGATCCCCCTGCGGGGAAATTCACCATGCCATAATGCGAAAGCCGACAGTAAATAAAGGGCAAAGGCGGATTGACTGCCGGGCAATGAAAAGTGCCGTTGAGTTTGAATATTTCCGACCATGCACTGTAGCTGCTGTTGATCGCAGGTCCAATACTCTCGCTACTAAAATATGGCTTGAGCATTCTTGTCCAATCATAAACGCCCAGATCATTTACGCCCGCACCAGTCCATACTCCTGAATGACAGACAGGAACATGCTCGCTATAATCGCTCACATAATAATTCCATGCAAGTCCAATCTGCTTGAGGTTGTTCTTGCAGACGCTGTCTTTCGCCATATCCCTTGCATTCTTCAACGCCGGCAGCAGCATTGCCGCGAGAATTGCGATGATCGCAATCACCACGAGCAGTTCGATGAGGGTAAATCCTTTGAGTACAAATGATTTACATATTGGATTGTATTTCCATTCCAGCCGATGTTTTAGGAATTTCCTTTCCATTTCAACACCTCCCTGTTTTATGTTTAATGTAAAGATTCACTGAATCCCGTCCTTCAGTGAATATTTACCATCTTACCCTCTTTATTTTTCCTATGCACGTATGATAACATTGATTTCCATAAAAGGGAATTGATAGAATGACATAATTCATGTATATTCTGACATGGATAATTCCGACGATAAAAACCTTTATTTCAGCACACGCGGGCCATTCACCATCCACGCGCCCCAGCCGGTCGTATGTTCGATTGGGAAAATCGTGTTCGCCGGAACAAAATGGAACAGCCAGGCGACCTATGCCCATGCCCCGCCGCCGGACTATCTGCGTCCCACCCCCCATTACCTGCTGGTCTATACGCTGGAAGGCGAGGCGGACTACTTCGATGACACCGGGGTAAAGACGGTGCTGCGGAAAGGAACGCTGACGTGGACACGTCCGGGGGTCAAGCAGAGCTACGGGCCGTGTCCCGGTTCCCGGTGGAGCGAGTTTTTCATGTGGTTTGGAGGCCCTGTCTTCGACACATGGCAGGCGAATGGATTCCCGGGCGACAAGAGCCGCATCCTGTATCTTGAACCGGTAGAATACTGGATTGAACGGTTCACTGAAATTGTCCAGCCGGGATCGGCTGCTCCTGTTGAAACTTCTTTTGTCCGCCTGTGCCGTCTGCAGCAGCTATTGGCTGAAGCGGTGCAGATCCGGGAAAAGAGAGGGGAGAACACAGAACTCATTGCCTGGCGGGAGGCCGCATGCAACCGTTTGACCGAGGGGAATCTGACAACCCCGCCGCTGGCGTCCGTTGCAAAATCCTTCAACATGTCGTATTCCCTTTTCCGGAAACGCTTTCTTAGATTGACAGGAAAAACCCCGGGAAAATTCAGGATGCTGGAGATCATGCGCCGGGCCTGCACGCGACTGTCCGAGACCAATGACTCTTTGTCCCAGATTGCGGAGCATCTCGGGTTCCACGACCAGTTTCATTTCTCCCGGCGGTTTAAACAGGAAATCAAGATGTCCCCCTCCTCTTTCCGCCGCCAGCTATGAAATTCCCGCTTGAAAAACAGATGTTCACCGTTATCGTACCACCATGATTAGCTCGATGGAACAAGTTCGGATGAAGTCCGTCAAGTTTCATCCGGAATCTCAGATTGAATTAACCGGCTTCGCCAGGGCTTAATAACTTTTCTGACAGGATTTATAGGATTCCAAGGATATTTATAGCAAGTTGCATTCATCGGGAAAGGAACGCGTCAGCAGAGTGACGCGGCTACAGTTTGGATTTGTTGTAGCCACGTCACTCTGCTGACGTGCTCTTTAGTTGTAAATATTCACTGAACCCCGTCCTTCAGTGAATATTTACCATCCATCTGAAACACAGACCAGGATTCTGGAAAAAGAGGCTTACCGTATATCGCTTACGTTAAAGACGACAAGAGGGAACACTTAGATACGATGAAATATGGGATCAAATAATCATAAGGGAAAAACATGTCGGAATTCAAAAATGTTACAGTGGTGAAAAAGGCGAACGTCTATTTCAACGGCAAGGTCACCAGCCGGACGGTGCTGTTTGCAGACGGTTCAAAGAAAACTCTCGGGATCATGCTTCCTGGGGATTATGAGTTCGGGACCGACTGCAGGGAGATCATGGAAATCCTTGCCGGAGATCTGGACGTGCTCCTGCCTGGCTCCAAGGAGTGGAAGACTTTCAAGGCCGGGGATTCATTCGAAGTTCCAGCCAAGTCGAAATTCAGCCTGAAGGTCAAGACCGTCACCGACTACTGTTGCTCGTATTTAAATTAACCACAGAGGCACAAAGGCACAGAGGCACAAAGTTTTGAAAAATGCCAAATATCTAACATGTTGGAGTTCGGAACTTTAATTGTGTCTTGATTTTTATTGATAATCATTAAACTTTGAAATTCCTATACGTTTAATTAGGCGGGCAAAGAGCCGCAACTCTTTAGGAACGCCACCAACTTGGTGGCATCTTAAAAATTTGATGCAGGAATAAGTGCCGGCAGGTTGCCAGCGATCCCAAAATACAATTTCCTATACGTTGAAATAGAAAGAAAATATCATGCGCCTTCTCAAATCATCGTTTCTTCTTATTATCTTCCATGCTTTTATTTTCAACGCATTCACCGCAGCTGCTGCTGAAAAAGCTCCAGCCGTCGTCGTGGAAACGCACAAGACATATTATGTGTCCGAGTCCGGGCATGACGCGAACAGCGGACAGAGCCGGGAAAAGCCTTTCCGGAGCATCCAGCGTGCGGCCGATCTCACGAAGCCCGGCGACATGGTCTACATCATGAACGGAATCTACACGAAAGACGAGCCCACCAGCAACATCCTCACGATCACCCGCTCCGGCAGGGATGATGCATATATAACATATCAGGCGCTTCCCGGGCACACGCCAAAACTGAAATCGAAGAACTGGAACGCCATCAAGGTTGAAGGAGCCTCGTACATTGTCATCGACGGACTCGAACTTGAAGGAAATGCCGACAACATCAAGCTTGAATACGCCCTGGCCCAGAAAGGTAACAGGAACAATCCCGCGACTTCCGGAAACGGAGTCAGCATCTGTGAAAAGGCGGAGCAGAAGCCGCATCATATCGTTGTAAGCAACTGCAGGATCTACAAGTTCTGCGGGGGAGGGATAACATCCAGGCATGCGGACTACCTCACCTTTGAAGGCAATACGATATATGAAAACACCTTCTACTCTCCATATGCAAACAGCGGCATCTCCACATACCAGGACTGGAATTCCGACGGCAATCCCGGCTGCAAGATGATAATCCGCAGGAACATCATCCGCCACAACCAGAACCGCGTGCCTTCCTTCGCCGCCGGAGGCATCACCGACGGAAACGGGATAGTCATCGAAGATCTGCGAAATACGCAGAACAATTCCAAGCTTGGCGCCTACAAGGGCCGCACCCTGATAGAAAACAACGTCGTATACTGCAATGGCGGGAGGGGCATCCATGTCTTCCATAGCGACGGAGTGGACATTGTAAACAACACCCTCTATAGGAATTCCCAGGATCCCAGGATCCCGGAAGGTGAAATCAGCCTGATGTGGGGGAACGACGCAAGGGTCCTCAACAACATCGTGTATGCGTCAAATGAGAAGCCGGCAAATACAGTCCATGAATCAAAATGGACTGTTTTAGACTATAACTTGTCCTTCAATGGAAATTTCAGTGGGGCGGGCGAGCACAACATAATTGACAAGAACCCCCTATTCACAGATGAGGCTAAATTTGACTTCACCCTCCAGAAAAAGAGCCCGGCGATCAATGCCGGCACCAGCGAACTAAGAATCACAAAGGACATTCTCAACATGCCGCGCCCCCAGGGGCGCGCTGTTGACATCGGCGCGTACGAGAGGAAGAACTAAACTCGGCCACGATATATTTGGGACCATTACCTCAGCCATCCGCGTGGCGGCTATGTTCCTTCAACAGGTATTCCATTGTTTTAACCAGTGTTTCAGGACAAGGCAGCAGCGGGAAATATTCCAGTCCGAAATGCCCTTTGTACCCGGCTTTTTCAATCTTATCTATTAGGAACGGATAATTGGTTTCGCCGTTGAACAGTTCGTGGCGTCCGGGAATTCCAGCGGAATGAAAATGCCCGATACATTCAATGTTATGTTCGATGAACACGGTCAGATTTCCGGTCATGATTCCCATGTGGTAGACATCATAGAGCATCTTGACACTGTCAAGTCCGATTTCCTTGACGATTGCCACTCCTTCACGCGGGTTGTCGAGAAAGTATCCGGGATGATCGACTTCTGTGTTGAGAGGTTCGAGGTTCAACTTGAAACCTTTCTTTGCGACTACGGTTCCAGCCTCCCGCAAGGCATGGACAAGTGCGGCGCGTTGTTCCTGATAGTTTCTTCCTCCGACAGATTGGCCGGCGGTGACAATCCCCTGCTTGCATCCTGCGGAGAGGGCATTGTCGGAATAACGATCCATCTGCTCGATGAATTTCTTCAGATTTTCCTTGCGGATCGGCGCGACATCATCCTGTGTGGCGAAGTTCATCACGATGCTGACCAGCTCCACTCCGCATTGCTTTCCGGCATCGGACATCTCCTTGAGAGCCTTGGCATCTCCTCCTCCCCAGGTTTCGATGTGTTTGCAGCCGCATCCAGCAATCTTTTCCACCCTCTTTCCAAACGGAAGATCCGTGAAAAACAAATCAACAAGAGCATCAATCTTTACCATATCAGTAATCCTTTTAGAATTTTTTTTTCAGTTCATTGGAAAGTTTCGCGGCCGTAGTCGAGGCCCACGCCGAGTCATACACAGGCGAAATACCAATGGTCGCCAGCCTCAGCATGATGTTTTTGGTCTTCATGCACATGTCCGGAGAGTATGCCGGAAGTTTGGATACGTGCTGGCATTTGAAAGGGCAGCCCTCTTCTGTCACGGTCTTCTGTTCGAGGATTTGCTCCCAGTTCCAGTAGACGTGCCAGTCCCTGACCCCCTTTGTATCGCCGGCGGCGAGTCCGCCGAGTCCGATATTGGCGTTAATCGCCTTAACGCACTGCCCGCTTTTCTCGAACAATATCCCGAGCGTGTAGCCGCAGAGGCCTTCGTCATTTGCTTCAACAAACTTCGCGCAGGACGGGAGCTTTATTTCAGCCCTGAGCTGTTTCCAGACCGTCCTGGTGCGTTCATTTATCCAATCGAGCTTTTTCAGCTGCGCAATGCCGACGGCCGCGCAGAGTTCCGGCATCCTGTAGTTCTCCCCGCAGAAGAGCTCACCCGGCTTCCTTTCTCTTGCATATCTGTCAGGCCTCCAGCAGGCTGCTGCGTCGTGATAACTCTGGGCTTTTGTGTACAGCCATTCATCGTCGGTGAGGACGAGTCCGCCCTCCCCTGTTCCAATTACCTTATAGGCGTCAAGGCTTATGCATCCGACATCGCCGAGCGTGCCAAGATATTTGCCCTTGTATTTTCCGCCAAACGCCTGGGCCGTATCTTCAATTACCTTGAGATTGTATTTGGCGGCCAGCTTACAAATCTCATCCATCTTTGAAGGCAGTCCGAGCATGTGTACAGGAAGAATCGCCTTTGTCTTCCTTGTTATATTCTTTTCAACCGCCGCCGGATCCAGCGTAAGGGTTTCGTCTATGTCGGTTATCACCGGTATCCCTTTTGCTACGACTACCGCGGAAGCGCTTGCAAAGAACGTGTATGCTGGGACAATCACTTCGTCGCCGGGACCGACGCCTGCGGCCACCATTGCCGCAACCAGCGAGCTTGTGCCGGAATTGACGGCCAGCGCATATTTTGAACCGGTCTTTTCCTTCACCATCTCCTCAAACTTTACGACTTTGCTTTTAGGATTGTAGTATCTGAAGAAATTGCCGGCGTCCGGAGGATTCCTTTCAGCATCCAGCAGTCTGCGGACCTTGTTCTGCGTCTCTTCGCTGACATTGAAAACATCAACGCATTCCATCAGTTCGTCTGTCGAGTACTTTACGTAGGCCATGATCTCCTCCTTGTCTTTGTTCAATCCTGCTATTCTCTTTATTTCCATGTCCGCTATTTTACACTTATTATTTTGTCTTATAAATGGCGCTGCTTGCATATATCTTGTATATTCCTGCAATTATGAAAGCTGTTGTCAATATAAACCACAGGTTCTCAATCCAGGAGAAGGGCGGGCCAAGCCCGTCTTTGATTTCATTCCATAGCTATCCCAAGAATTCCGGGCTAATGGGCAATAAAATCACATCCCAGGGGTGGGCGCTTGAGCACCACTCGAAATATGCAGGCAGGATTTTCCTGAAGACACTTTCCAATTCGATTGACCGCGAGAAGCATACCGTCCACCTCTACGCCCCCGGCAGCATCTACTGGGAGGATGTCCACGATGCAGATTACCCAATACAGGAGACGTACCTTTTCTTTACGGGCTCGGAAATCTGCGGACTGTCTAATCTTATATCTCAGGATTTCAACTTTGCTCGTTTCGAAGATCCGGACAATGTCATTGGGAGCCTCTTTACCACTGCCGCTACGACCTGCTCGGACCAGGGTGACGATTCCTTCTGGATCATTCAGAGCTGCTTTATGAGGATGATCCATCATCTGGTGCATGCCAGGCATCTTGACGGCTTCAACTATTTGATCTCCTCATCGCCGGCAAGGACGGCATTGACAGATTTCAGCCACATGGTGGAGAAATATTTGAGAAAGAATATCGGGCGGAATGTAACCCTGGCGGAAATCGCATCGTATATGAAGACCAGCGAGTCCCTTCTGAGCCATAAATTCAAGGAGGAGGCAGGCGTATCACCTGTTTTACGCCACACTGAACTGCGGATTGAATTCGTCAAGAACCTCATCCTCAAGGGGGAAAAGCTCAAGTCCGTCGCGGAAATGACGGGTTACAGCGACGAATACCACCTCTCGAAAGCCTTCAAGCTGACTACCGGCATAACCCCGAGCTGCTTTAAGAAATCAAGCATTGCCTGGTAAATATTCACTGACTATAGTTTTTCATTTAAATAAATTCAAAGAGGAATTTATTAAAATGAAAAACTATAACAGGAATCAGTAACTGATTCCTGCGGGGAATGTTCTAGGACATTTTCCAGACAGCCGTGCCATTTTCCGATTTCATTTTTTTCCAGCCGTGCCTTTTCATCAGCCTGTGGACAGTTGATTTCGGGGAAGTCACTTTCGATATGCGCATATAATCCATATGGACGGCGTCAAGGGTTTTAATATTCCCTTTCTCTGCGGCGGCGTTCCATTTTTTTATGAAATTTCCCTCTTTCTCTCCAGATTTCAATCCCATCGAAAAGCTTTGGAGAAACACCAAGAAACACGCTACGCATCTGAAGTATTTCAAGACGTTCGATGATTTGCGGGAGTCAGTTCTTGCCGCATTCGGGAAGTACATGAGCGACGCAGCTGAAGTTATAAGAGTCATGAAAAAACTGCGAAGTTCTGCGGAGCTTCAACTTCTCGTTGATAGTTTTTCAGGAAAATAATGAAATTATTTATCTGAAAAACTATAGCAAACAGGTTTGGAACGGGTTGGGGTGCGGGGAAGGGAAGAACCTTTCCTTAAAAGGTTTTCACCTCCCCGCATTCAGAGTTTTGAAATCAGCTCGAATACGTACGTCAGGAGAGTCTCAGAAATTCCTGCGGGGAAATTCCTGTCACCTCTTTGAATACCCTGGAGAAATAGAAAGGGCTGCTGAATCCGAGTTTCCGGGCTGTATTCTTGATTCCTGAATAGCCGCCGTCCTTCAAAAGCAGTTTTTTCGCATGCTGGATCCGCAGCCACCGGATCCTCTGTATGACGCTCCAGCTGGTTTCCGACCTGAAACGGTGGCTGAGAGATGAAACCGACATGTTCAGGGTTGAAGCCAGTTCTTCCATGCTCGGCGGCGCATAGATATTCTTTGCCATGATTGAATCGACCTTTTCCAGAATGGTTTGTTCCAGCGGCTTGACCGTCTCTACAACCGAATTGAATACGAATGGTCTGTCAGTAGTTCCTTCGCCTTGGGAAAAAGTAGAACATCTGATTTCAGCCAGCACCACCTGCATCTGAGAACGCAACAGTTCCTCGTGCCCGGGAAAACCGGTCTGCTGATCCCGGTACATATGACGGACAATATTCGCAATCCTGCTTTCGGGATCCCTGATTACAGTAAAATCCCTTGTGATTCCAGGTATTGCAGGCTTGCCTATTCCAAAGAGTATCCAGGTGTTCTCATGTTTTCTCCTATGGTGACCGTAGTTGACGCGGTATTTCACGCCCGGCGCATAAATGTGCCAAGTTTGGGAACGCCATTCGAAAGGCTTGTCTTTTTCACTGTTTATCTGGCAGCTTATGCCTTCGTCGAGTTCCCATTCCAATACCCAGTTATGGGGATGCCTGACCCATGGGCTCCATCCATTTTCATCAATGTCTGGAACAAATTCGGAATCCCAGAAAATATTCAGATGTCTGATGTCGGGAAAGATTTGCATAAATTCATCCTTTCCTGCTTGTATTGGATTGGCGATATGCCGAAATGTCCGGAAAACCTGTGGCATAGATGGCTGGCATCGGAAAATCCGTTCTTTATGGCGATATCGTCCATTGTCATCAGGGTGCTGCACATGTCATATGCCGCATTGTTCAACCTGAAATTAAGGGCGAACTTGGCGAAACTTGTTCCCATTGTCTCACTGAAAATACTGCTGAAATGGTTCCGGGACACACCACATTTCCCGGAGACTTCCTCTATTGTCATGAAATGTCTTCCCCTGAAGACCAGGTCAATCGCCTTCCCGACGATCTCATAATGGCTGAAGGAGGAGGGAGCTTTTACAGCATCATATTCCCATCCCCGGGTAAGCAATACAAGCAGATTCAATGCGCAAATGGAAAGATGCGGCTGGGACGGACTTTCGAAGTCCAGCACCTGCCTGCAGATATTGATGACATGCTCCCTGTTTTCCTCGTTTGTGGACGGGCGGCGTTCAGACGATGTCTTGAAAGGGTCCAGCCAGTCCCTGCCTGCTCCGCCTTCAATATTTATTTTCGCCAGCATCGGGGGATGGATGATGAACACCAGGACTTCGGCCGGCGGCAAAACGACCTTGAATCCATGAGGCTCCCAAATGCCGCAAAACCAAATATCGCCTCGGGAGAGGGTTTTCTCATGTCCAGGGAAAAAACGATGACACTCTGATGCTAAAGATAAAATGCCCATTTCAAGATCTTTTCTGAACTCCTGCATTTTTAGTTCTTCTTGAACTCAAACCCAATAATCCAGCTTGCCGCGCCGTAGCCAATTCGGGCGAAGGCGGGTAATCCAAAAATCCATTAATCCGTCATCCTGTGGGATGACTGTGACTCTGAGTATAGCCGTAAAAGTGCAAATATACAAGAGATTTGTCCTGACAGACAACTGATGGATCTTTACATCCTTATCGCTTTAAATTATTGTCGTATTCAAAAGAGGCAACAACGCCTAACCCGGCATAGCCGGAACCAAAATGGAACATGGAAAACGGAAAATATCTTGCTCTGAAAACACAAGATTTAACTTTTAAGATACTAAAAGCAGGAGACAGCGGAAATGAAGGGAAAAATAGTATTGATCGGGGCAGGCATCGCAATGTTCTCAAGGGGGCTGGTCGCGGACATTGTAAAACGCAGGATGGATTGTGAAATCAGGCTTGTCGATATCGATGAGAAAGCGCTTCGCGTTGCCGAGAAGCTCTCGTTGAAAATGGTCGCCACCGCAAAATGCAGGATTGAAATAAAGGCTTCAACCGGCCGCAGGGACGATGGCACAGGAGAATACGGAGATCCTGGCGGGAATATGCATAACGCAGCTTGTCCGCGAGGGGATGCCGGTCTGCTACGGCGGAATATGCCACGGTTTCGACATGAAAACCTCCCAGATGATCTTCGGCGGACCTGAACAGGTGATTTTCAGCGCGGGCATGACCCAGATGGGAAAACACTATGGCCTTCCCGTATATGTGAATGCCGGACTCACTGATTCCAAGCTTCCGGACGGACAGGCGGGAATGGAAATTGCGATGACCCTCGGTTCGGCATGCGCGGCCGGCGCGGACATTTTCGGGCACATGGGCATCTGCGGGGTTGATCAGGCTGCATCCCTCGACATGCTTGTATTCCAGCATGAAGTGATATCCTATCTCGAAAGCGTCTGCAGGGAACTGGATTTCAGCGACGAGACCTTTGGGATTGACACCCTCCGGGATGTCGTCAGGAACGGGAGTTTCATTGAACAGGAGCATGCGTTCGGAACTATATCGGATGTCATAATGAAAATGAGATGAGATCTGAAAGAATTCCGTGCGTAAATATTCACCGAACTATGTTCGTTCAATGAATATTTACCATGATAATCAATCCAAAATTCCAGCCAGCAAATGTAAAAGTTATTTCTGTGCGGCTCCCAAACGAAAGGATGGCTATTCCTAAAAACAGGGATTTTAGGTTTAACACTGTGCTTCAAATATTGCCAGAAATTCTTCCGGTGTCAAAACAGGGATGCTTGATTTTGGAAAATCCTTACTGTTGCGAGTAATGATAAAATCGGACGCCGAATGGACGGCTGAAAAAAACTGAATGGCATCTTCGAAATCATTCATCTTGGAATCAATGGCCTGGTTGAGGATTTGCTCGTCAAGGGAAACTGGGCTAAATGTTCCCCGCAACAGCTTAATTGCACGACCTGCATGTTTTTTATCACGGAACCTGGAGATGATATAATAAATGTTGTTGAAGCTTATTACGGAAACGAATCCTGATAACTGTCCCCGTTCCGCCATATCCCAGACGGAAACAGACGCACCATACTGCGGTTTTCTCTCCTGAAACACATCAAGCAGGACGTTGGTGTCAACGAATATTTTCACTTCTTGACCCCATATTTATGGGCAAGAATGTCACTCATTGCGGTTTTATAATCAAAACCGTCAGGCAATGAGGACAACATTCCACTGGCTTCTCTCGCCAAAGGACCAAGGCGGCGCGTTGCTAGTTTTCCCTGGCTCCGAGATTTGATGTAGTTGACGAACATCGAGGATATACTGGTGCCCTCTGACTTGGCCAATCTATGGGCAAGGACAATTGAATCCTTATCTGCACTGAGAGTCAAGCGTCCTGCATTCATAAAAACTCCTACACGTATTGTTTTTTTATAACTATACGCATTAGATGCCAATTGTCAAGACATAGCTTTCTGAAATATGTCCCGACATCGTAATGCGTGAATCTCACCGGGGTCGGTTCCAGGACTTCTTTACGAGGCACGAGGGAAAAGTACGGAACTGACCCGAATGCCCCCAACTTAAGTGTCGCCACAGTGCGCCGCGTTGGCTGCGGCAACGTGGCCTCACGCAGGAACGTGACTCACGTGGCGGTTTCAGCGTGTCCAACATCTTGAATGCCAAGACACGCTAAAGCTTTGAACACCAACAAGTGATGTTTCCCAAATAACCGTTTTGTGGAGTTTTGAAATCAGCTCAATTCCTGTACAATATATTCAAGTGTCTGACGCTGTGAAAGATTTGCATAAAAATATATGCCTGTTGCAGAAAATTTAATCTCCTTCAATCTATGCTAACACCATAAATTAATAATCGCTTATTCAACTTTTCAGTGCAAGGATCTTATGAATAAAAAAGAATATAAGTCTAAAAACCACCCTTCAACAGTTTTTTCTTATGACGGAAAAAACGTCTGCCCTCAAAGCATTTTCGGAATGACATGCGGGGACAACGGAATAGAAGGCCCTTTAAACCAGGCACGCGGACTGTTCCTCCTCAAATGCAATAATAAAAGATATGAAGGACAGTCTCTGAATCTTAAGAGCAAAGAATTCATGGACGACAGGTTAAGCCTTGTCTGGAACAGTTCGGATGATGCAGTTGAAATGAAAAGCTCCTGGCATTTTTCACTTGAGAACGGCATCATAAGCCGCAAGGATTCCTTGAAGAACACGAGCGGAAAGAAACTTGATGTCAGCCGTTGTTTCAGCAGATTCGTCCTTTCTCCTGCCAAGTATGAAATATATGCGCAGGACAGCCGCTGGTGCAATGAGAATCAGGGAGCGTGGCTGCCAATGCATGCCGGAGGCATGGTCTTCGGGACAAAATGGGGCAGGACAAGCGAGGGAGGCACGCCTTATATTGCAATACGTGAACTTGGCGTCAGGAAGGCGCTGGCATTCCAGATACTCCCCAATGGCAACTGGCGGATAAGGGTTTCAAGGATCATCAACAGCAATTCCCTGCCTTTCACCGTCATGGAACTCGGCATTTCCGATGAAGATCTGAATTATGAGCTCGCTCCCGGAGAAGAATTCCAATTGCCTGAAATCATTGTCCAGGGACTTCCCGACGGTGAACCCCATCTCGGGGCTCCATATTTCCACAGATATGTCCTGTCGAGAATCAACGGCAGATTGAATGACAGCATGCCGGTCATTTACAACACCTGGTTCGACCGTTTCGGAAAACTTGAGGTTGAGAGGCTGAGGAAACAACTCAAAGCCGCGGTGGAACTGGGCTGCGAGATATTTGTTGTTGACGCCGGATGGTATGGCGGGGAAGACGCACCATGGTCGATAGAACTTGGCGATTGGAGGGAAAAACAGGGCTCAGCGTTCTTTGGGAGAATGAAAGAGTTCGCTGATGAAGTCAGGGCTGATGGCCTGGGTTTCGGAATATGGATTGAACCGGAACGCTTTTATGAAAATGTGCCCGTTGTAAAACAACATCCCGAATGGTTTATCAAGGTCAACGGCGGCAACATGATGAGGATTGATCTTAAGCAGAAACCTGCAAGGGAGTACCAGATAAATGAGATATCCCGTCTGATTGAAACATATGATCTTGCCTATATCAAAACGGATATGAATTTGGAACTGGGATATGACGATACGGGCAGGGAGCTCGCCGACTATACTTTTGAATGGTATGGGGTCATAGATTTTATCAAGAAGAAATATCCCGGAGTCTTTATTGAGAATTGTTCAAGCGGGGCAATGCGCACCGACATAAGCACACTGCTTCATTTTGACGTCCACTTCCCGAGCGACAATGTAAACCCGTTTGATACCTTGAGGATATGCCAAGGCTTGCTTCTGAGAATGTGTCCGGGCAGAATCATCCACTGGGTTGCGCTCAGGGAAAATATTGAAGCTGTAAGTGATTTGAATGGAAATCTGACAAACACGCTGATCACACCAAAGTCTGCAACATGGAATGCTTTTGAAAATGTGGATCTGAATTTTGCGATGATTTCTGCCATGACGGGAATGCTAGGCTTTACTTCCGATATAGCCAGGTTCAGTGAAAACACAAAGAGGACAATAAAATGGTATGTGGATTTCTACAAGGGCAAAAGGAAATTCATCCTCTCATCAATCTGCCATCTGCTTACTCCGCCTGAAGGCATAAACGAGAGAGATGGATGGATTGCATTCCAACTCCAATCGATTGATTCTGACGAGAACCTTGTTTTTGTCTATCATAAGAACAATGACGGGCAGAGTCTAAAAACATTTCCGTTGCGCAACCTTGATTCGGATGGGAATTACAAGATCTCATTATGTTCTCCAAGCCAGATGTCTGAAGAAATCCAGCAAGGTGACGAGCTGATGACAGCAGGATTGAGGGTTGTCATGCCGCACGACATGCATGGCGGCTTCAGGGCAAATCTCTACAGCATCGAAAAATTATCATAGGAAAGGAGGGAGCCGATTTCAAAACTCTGAATGCGGGGA
>JBAQUG010000188.1:0-1980 GCA_049297395.1 Victivallales bacterium
GCGCATCCGTTCCAGCAACTCGCCTTCCACCGGCAGGATCGGCTTGCGCGGCAGCCCGCCTGTCCGTCCTTGCAGGTTCAGCAGTGCCTTGACCTTGCCTGGATAGGGCGACTGCAGATAGGTCATGACGATTGGCACCATATGCTTCTGGATCTCCATTGCTGTCTTCTGGTCGCCGCGCTTGAACGCCCGCCACTGGCGCCGGCACAGTTCCGGGGCGATGGTGACCATCGCCGAAAATGCGCCGCAGGCTCCTGATACGTATGTGCCGTAGAGCATTTGGTCGCAGGCGGCATATACGAGGTGGCGGCCATGACAGAGCGCGGCGATCTCGGCCAGGCGTACGGGATCCACCTGCTTGATGCCGATCACCCATTCGAGGCCGGTGAGACGCTCGAAAAACGTGGGCGTGATCAGGTTGGAAGCGACGACGTTGTAGATGATGATCGGCAGGCGCACGGCTTCTCCGATTTCGCGGTAGAACTCGAAATTCCCCTCATCAGTCGCGCCGTGGTAGAAGACCGGCGTTACCAGCAGGACGTCCGCACCACGGGCTTTTGCATCGAGTCCGGCCCGGGCGACTTCGCGGGTGGAGTTGCGGATAATTCCGGCATAAACCGGCAGTTTCCGGTCGTTCTCCTCGCCGATGATTTCCAGACAGCGTCCCAATTCTGCGTCCGAGAGCAGCGCGCCTTCGCCAGTACTGCCTCCCGAGCTGATGCCATCAATGCCGTGGTCAATCAGATAACGCGCCTCGTGCCGGAACGCGGCTTCGTCCAAATCACCGGCCCGGTCAAATGGAACCACCATTGGGGCGATCATGCCGGTCAATGTTTCCTTGTTCATGTTTTTCCCTTTCTTTTCACTGCCGTCCCATGGATGATTGGATGACTGGATTGATGGATGGTTGGGTATCAAAGACATAAGAACAAAATAACACCTGTAAAAAATACAAAATGCTTTTTTCAGCTTTTGCGTACAAGATGGTTCCTTTAAATTCTCTTTGAACTCAAACCCAATCATCCATTCATCCAACAATCCATCCATCCGTCATCCTGTGGGATGACTCTGTTTTCTTTTTATAGTAGTCCGAGGCGCACGAGCTGGCCGCGCATGATTTCGATTTCCTCGGCGGTGGCCGGAGCCAGCGGCAGGCGCGGCGCCCCGACCTTCAGACCGCAGAGATTCATCGCCGCTTTCCAGAGTGGAATGGGATTGATGCGCCCGTTGCTTCCGAAGGCCTTGAAAAGCGGATCAAGCGTCCGATGGATATCCAGCGCGCCGCCGACATCGCCGGCCAGGAAGCGGGTGATCATGTCCCTCATCTGTGCGCCGATGAGGATCGAACCGCCGCTGATTACGCCGGCCGCCCCCTGCGCCAGTCCGCACAGGACCATGATGTCATCGCCGTTGTAGACGGTGAAGCCGGGGGGCGTGACACGCGCGAACTCGGTCATCTGTGTCGGGTTGATCCCCGCCTCGTCCTTGATGCCGACAATGTGCGGATAGGTTTCCGCCAGCCTGGCAACTGTCTCTTTCTCGACATTCATGCCGGTGAAGATCGGGATGTTGTAGAGCATGACGGGCAATTTGACCGCTTCGGCGATGGCTGCGAAGTGGCGGAACACGCCTTCCTGGGTCGGTTTGCAGTAGCATGGGCCGAGCGCCATGACCGCGTCGAATCCGAGGCGCTCCGCCGCCTGAGCCAGCGCGACCGACTCACGCGTGGAGTCCGAACATGCCCCTCCCACCAGCGGCACGCGTCCGCCAGCCGCCGCTTTCACGACCTTGAAAAGCTCCAGCCGTTCCTCGAAGCTGAGCGCATTGAATTCGCCCGAGGTGCCGGCGACAATCAGCGAGTCACAAAGTTTTTCCGCGATACAATGCTCCGCCAACGCGGCTGCCGCATCGTAGTTTACGTCCTGGCGTCCATCATCAGTGAAGGGCGTGGCCAACGGTATGACAATGCGCCCCAGTTTC
>JBAQUG010000189.1:0-6890 GCA_049297395.1 Victivallales bacterium
CAAGCTCCCTGACTTTCTTTGCGCGGAGCTTCTGGGTTTCCTTCACAAGCGAGGCTCCATTATAGATCATCGCAAGCTTCTGTTCTTCATTTGATGATTCCAGGAGGACATCATAAAGAGTTACCGGAATCCCATTTACAGTCGCCAGCACCGAACTGTAGAACAACTCCAGCTTAGGCCTGTCCTTGACTTCAGCCGCCGCAAGCACGGCATGGAACAGCGGAAGGAGGCATAACGCATAGACAATGATTACTTTTCCCATAGTCAGAAAAATCCCTTCAGAGTTCAGTTCGTATCTGCATAGGCGCTACATTAACGGCTGGCCTTATATAAATCAAATCCCTCACGGAATTACGTTCCCAACTGTCAGGACATGCAAAAACAAGATTCTGTACAGGAAACACTGAAACCTTGACGGCATTTCCGGCCAGCTCCCCAGGAAGTACCGGCAAATCACGTTCAAGGACTGCATATTTCATTCCTGAAAACTTCTCAAGGAATTCCTCCGTGGAAAGAACTCCTCCCATATCAATGTCCCTGAATATGTTACCATTCCTGCGGATTCCGCAGAAGGCAAATACTTTTCCAGGTTCAAAGGGATAGATCACCGCCGCATTTTCATTTTCCGCAGTAGCCATATCGTAGAGGATCGCATGGGCCGAAGGGATTCCCCTGCAGAAAACGCCATCTCTGCCAAAAACAATTCCAGCGACAAGGGAGGAAACGATCCTGAGACCTGTATAATTGCCAGGTCCGGTTCCGACAGTCCAGCGGGCAATGCCGTTCAGCGAGAGGGAATTCGTCCTTAACAATTCCCCTATTTTCGGAAGCAGGGATGAGGAATCCCGGCCTTTCATCTCGAAAGACGCGCAGATCAGCTGCCGTCTTTCAGGATATGTTCCAACCGAGAAACAGGCCTCTTTTCCCGAAAGATCTATTGCCGCCCAGATTTCCAAAGTATAAAATCTCCCTCAATACACTTCGTCATGTGTTCCGACTGTCAGAAGCAAAATATTCTCCTTGCCATCACTTACCACGAATTTGAAGATTATCCGTAAATCATATCCGGCTGAACATGCCCAGCACCCAGCAAGTATTCCAGAAAGCTTGTGGGTTTTCAATGAAGGGTCAAATGCGTTTTCGGAGAGTTTTTCGAGAGCTGTTTTAAAATCTTCCGCCTTGTCCGGATTCTTCTTAACATGTCTTTTAGCCGCCCGAACGAAGGAGGGGCTGTTTACGAGATTTCTTTTCAAGAAAGAATTTCCTTCATTATTCCGTCAGCGGTTGCCTGTTTTGCTTTCCCTGAATTGTATTCCGTTTCGGCCTTGCGAACCTCAAGGAGAAGCTTTTTCCGTTTCTCCTCAATGATTCTCCTGGAAATGAGATAAACGCATTCCTCCTGATCCTGAATGGGCAGTTTTTGCGCTATCTCAAGAACATTGTTGATTGTCATAGCATTTTTCATGAATTTCACTCCGTTCTCACTAACGTCTAATAATATACTTCAATTGAGGCAATTCTGCAATTGCCTCTGATAGCCGGTGTTCAGACTTCCATCTGTGAGATTCAGGAATTCGGCTTGGATGCGGCATCCTTGCCTTTGACCTCAACGATTTTCATCATATCAAATTCATCTTTCGCCTTTTTAAGTTTCTCATAGTCATCCAGAATCATTTTAAAGCGCAGGGTATCTGAAGGATTGTATTTTTCGACGCTGGCGGGAAGCTCGCCGGAGTCCTTCATCTTCTGATATTTCTTTTCATCGGAAATCGCATCGCCGATTGCACTGGCTATCCTGCAGAGATAGTCCCTCCCGGCCATATTCACGCTGAACATGACCACGCTCCTGTTCCCCACGGAGACAACCAGTTCGACATAGCTTTTATAAATCAGATAGACCCAGACGCCAGATGCCGCTATCAGAATTGCCGAGATGACCGCAATCGGTATCCGAACCCCCGGAGGCATGAAATGGAAAAAGAGGAACGGAGAGAAACACAGCAGAAATATGCTGACCCCGACAACGAAGGCTTCAATCCTGGAATTGACGGTTACGCTCTCAACTTTTTCAACCGGAACTGTAATGTGATTGCATGACACCCTCACATTAGTAACTTTGATAGCTGCGTCACTGAAATAAATCTTTTCACCGACTTCATTTGTTGCCATTTATCACCCAACCTTGTTTGTTTCTTACCCGCTATGCGCCCGCTATATATGCACCGTAGAATAGAATACCGGAATATTAAAAATCAAGAGTTCCTTATTTTATCTTATTGCCTATAAATTACTTGTCCCTTCCCTTGGTTACGTTCAACTTCGGGTTAATTGATTCAAGGGGCTTCATGGAAAAGCAGCTCAGGAGGCAGAGACTCGTAACCTTTGGAGCCGGGCCTACGGCATTTGAGGATATTTTTGTCTGCGGGATTGTTTGTCGTAATGACAAATTCAACTCTATGCAGCCCCTCCTTGAGAAATGCAGCGCCAAGCGAGCCGTCCGGACCCTGAACTTCTTGGGTTGGAGTGCTAAGAGGAAGACCGTCCACGCTGAGTACAGGCCGTAGCCTGTCTCCTCCCATCTCAAAGCGATAAAGGCCAGCAGTCTTGACATCAAGTATGAAGTCGAATTTATAGGCTGCCCCCTCGTCTATTTTGCAAACGGGCATTTCGATCTCCTTGACCACTCCGGAAAAGACAGGGACAAGCTTTTTGAAGTCAGGCCAGTCTTCCCAGAAATCATCTCCTGCCGTACGGCTCCAAACGCCCTTGCAGGCAACGCACAGCGCGCCAGGCCGAAGGCCCTCCCGGCTTTCAAGGGTGGCCTCAAGTTCCGGAAAGAGACGAGCGCTGACGCTTGCCGTGAGCCCAAGAGAACCATCCTCCAAGCTCGCCCTCGCCTTGATTAGAGTCTCATCCGCCACTTCAAAAGGATCCTTGTAAACGGGCGAATTTCCATCCGGCTCCGAGCCATCCAGTGTATAGTGTATCACAGCCTTGCTATCGGAACATTTCATATAAGTCTTGCCCCGGTTCTGATCAACTTGTATAGTCACCCATCCTTTCGTTCTACTCAAGATTGCCGTCTTCAGTTTAACAAGAGGGAACTTCGCAATGCAAATGCTGCCTTCCTTGGCTCTGAATGCCTCTATCACGGAATCTTCGTCGATGCCGAACCAGGAAGCTACGGAAAATTCGTTGAGTGTTCCCCTTTTGTTATTGATAGAGAAGAATCCAGCAAAACGTTCGCCTCCAAGTGTCCCGCACACCGAATAGACCCCAGGAACAGTGCACTTCCCAAATGACATTATCCCAGCGGAATTTTCACAGATAGCCGAGCGGCTGGCAGTAGAAAACCCAGAGCCAACTTTCCAGTTATCGGTTACGAGGTAAGTCGCGTCCTTGGCCTCAACCGAACCATCAGGCCTATGGGAAAATATCATGTTCGTACGTGATGTGTAGTACATGCCCCCCTTGTATCTGCTGTCGGTCAGATAGTTAGTCACATCACCGGATTTGAATAACTCTTCCCATTTGTTGGTGTTCAGATCAACCTTGTAGATGAAGTTATGCCCGTTCGTGACGAGTTCAATCATGATGGTCCCCGCCGGGGAGGCGTCAAAGTTTCTGATTTTGTAGCCAGGGCAGTTGTCAAGTGGTGTCAAGGGGGGATTCCTGCGATTGCCAGCTACCAGGCGCATTTCCCCGCTTTGCGCGTCAATCTGAACAATTCCACTATTAGACTGTATGCCTGTTGAGCCAAATGAGGCATACAGTTTACCGCCAGCAATAGAGAAACCCGATATCGGGCTTTGGAAATCAAGTTTTACGAGTTCCTTCCATTCCGAGGAACCTTTATCTGTCCAGAAGATGCGCCCTTCATTCCCACCATCCGTCGCAAATACTTTCCCCTCTCCAAATCTCATCAGGCCATGTCCGCGTGGATGCTCATAACGCTCGGAAGCGCCACTCTTGGGGTCTATCAATATGAGGACTTCCTTACCTGACTCCGAGCAGGAAATTCCAACGAGGCCGTCCATCCATTCTATGTGCGTGAACCCGCTGAGCTTTTTATTCTGCGGTGATGAGTTCGAATCGAAGAGCACCTCGCAGCCAATTTGAGGAATGGTGGACTTATCTGCAGTATCCACAGCTTCCCCCGACTTGTCCTTGATACTGTTAATCATGTTTACCAGCCCTCCGTCCCACCAGCGATTCTGTCGAACAAGCGGCCACATCTTTTTCTTGAAGAGAGGAAGTTCCTTGCGGATGGCCTCGACTTCCTCTCCGGGGAGTTCGTCGGGCGCCCACACCATGAAGCTCATGAAGAAGTTCATTGCGTCGAACGGGACATCCCTTGAAGATGCGTAGCGCAACAGTTTTGCGGAGATGACGGCGTGACTTTTAGCGCTCAGTTTCGATGCCAGTGCTCCGGTACAAAGCCCCTTTGCATCTTCGCCATCAAGGATCGCATCCCGCTCCTCCCATATAATCTTTTCAATTGCCGTCTCCTCCGCAGCGCAATCCCGACTGAGCAGAATTGCGTCGATTTGATCCTGGCGCTCCTTCGACTGACGAAGCTGAACGGCATAGAAAGTCCAGTCCTGCCCCGAGTTGGCAAGCGCCGATCGTATGGTGCGACGAAGCTGCGGATGTTCAGCAAAGTTTCTGGCGAGGAGTTTTTTCAACTCGTTCTCCGCTGCCGGGCCTTTGCCGAAAAGAGTCTGGATGTTTTGAGAATAAACAGCGTAGAATCCCATGATTGTCCATGCGCCGTCGCCCTTTTCCATGGTCAGCTGCGCTGCGCGTTGCGCGAGTGACCGGAGCGGATCCAGAAGTTCTTTTTCCTTGGCGGGCGGGTTCCTCCTTGAGATTGAGTTTGCTACTGCGGAAATGAGTTTTGTCCCCAGGGAGCGCCAGTCCTTTTCCCTGTCGAACTTGCCTGGCAGCGAAACCGGTCCGGACTCCACAAATTTAACATACGCATCCAGCGCGGCGGCAAGTTTGGCCGGATCCAGCTCTGCCGATCCATCAATTTTCTCTGCTCCGCTCTCAAAGTAGTAGGACTTGATCCTGATGAAGTCCAATTCGGGACCGGAAGCGCCAAGCGTGACAGCGGCTTCAGCCGCCTCTCTCGCACGTTCGTAAGCGTGGGCCAGAAGGAGCCAAGCGGCCTCTTTAGCATAGAGTTCTGCCTCGCGTGAGCTGTCCCAACGGACTTGCACGGTATCCGTCCTCAGGGCCGTGGAATTAATCCTCGCATCTATTTCGCTTGCGAGTTTCGAGACAAGGCTTTTGAGTTCGAGAGCGGAGCCGCTGGCGTTGATGGTTTCCGGAACTTCTGCTCCGGGCTTCCTTAGCCGAAGAGAAACTTTCACAGTTCCGGAGCCATCTTTGAAGCTCTCGACACTACCGTCAAGAGCGTAATTGCCCGTTGTAAGTTTGCTTTCGTCGAGACCGAGCTCCTTTTCCCACGCAAGGTTGTTGAGCCTCCAGCGTTCAAGCACAACAAAGGATTTCTCCATCATCAGCCTCTGGGAGAGCAGCAGCGTGACTTTGCGCTCGAGCTCGCGGCCCTCGGGAGTATCCACCGGAGAGCGGATGCTCAGGAGGGAAAGAGCCACGATGTCTTTGCGTTCCAGGTTCAACTTCGGGAGCAAGGGGATAAATTTGGCTTTCACCGCATCTGAAAAATGGGCAGGCTCCTTTGAAGGAGTTTCTTGAATCCATGCATCGAGGATAAGCCCGGACGATGTTGAGACAAGCCGGGCACTGAGAACCCTGCGGCCCTCCCAATCGAAAGACTTGACTATTATGACGCCCTGCGCACCGAGCAGTCCGCCGGTTTTAATTGCCCTCTCATTAGCCAGGAGCCCACCGAGGGCAATGGCCTGCTCTCTGAGTATCCTGTCTATTTCGGAACGTTCCACGAGGTTTACACCGGGCTCTTTTGAGAGAAGTGCGGTCAGGGAGTCTATTTCTGCCCTGTTCTTCTCAAGATCTCCCAAAATGGCGATGCGGATCTCGGCGGAGAGTCCGGAACCCACAATTGAAAACATCAAAAAGAATATCAATGCCCGTAAAAACATTTAGTTGTCCCCCTTCATTCCAGCGTGTTTAATCATTAGACGCAGCTTTTTTAGAAATCTTTGCGGAAATTCAAAATATATCATTTATTAATTTTCCACTCATCCGCATTACCCACCTTATTTGGGACAGCTATGTTCAGCTCTGATAATGGCGCCTTGAAAGAATCCAGGCCGGGATATATAGGAGGGCTATATAGAAAGCCGCGTTCATGAATCCTGCGAATGCGCATGCCGACGCCTGGAAAAGAATGAGATTCCTTATGCTTTCACCTATGAAAGGCGGAACACTGGATGTTCCGTAGTCCAAATACAGGCCAATGAGGTTCTTCAGAGTGCTGATCGAAAGTATCGCCGAAAGGCAGATGGCGAAGAACATGCTCGGTGTTATCTCCTGCATTACGCTGATTTCGTCGACATTCGAAGACAGATAATACCCGGCGACTATCCATAAAAGCGAGGCCAACAACATGATCCAGCCACCCGCAAGAACCGTTTTCCTCCTGCCTTCCTGTGTTTCAACCTGCGCGGACACGGAAAGGCCAAATACATAGATAAGGAGAAACATGACCGCCGGATAAAGGACATATGAGTCCAGCACGAGCGAATGAGCCGCGAAAAGCCCCATTATAAGGCTGAGCATTCTGCACATGGCGAGAGCCGCCGGTCCAAGCAGTTGTACATGCTTGAATATATAATTATACCCCAATATGACGAGCATAAGCGCAAGGGCGATTGTGAATGTCTGGCGTCCGCATAGAAATGCGAAGGCAAGTCCTGCCACAGCAGAAATGCATGCTGCGAACT
>JBAQUG010000190.1:0-6032 GCA_049297395.1 Victivallales bacterium
CGAGGCGTCCGCGGCGGTCTCGGCGAGACCGCCCTACCTTAAGAAAAGTCCCCGCGAAGCCGGTTAAGTTCTTTGATCTTGGCTTCATGCTTGATTTCGTTCGTAGTTAAGCCCGCAAGGGCTGTTCTTGACTTGTGTTATCTGTTTGGCAGTTTGAAACTTGGAGCTCCTACCCTCAATCAGCCCGCGTTGTATTCCATGATCGTCTTGGCGTTTTCGATGAGCTTGAGGAGGTTTGGGAAGTAGAAGAGCATGAGGAAGGCTGAGCATCCGATAAAATAAAAATCTTCACTCCCAGCTTTGTGTCTTAGGGTCTTTGTGGTAGATTTCAATTCTTTATTTTTAAAGGGCACAGGGTGCCCATTTAAATTTTTACTGGAAGGAAAAATTTATGCTTGACGCACTTAAGAAAAACCCGAAGTTCAAGGGCCGCAGAGGCCCGCTTGTCCTTATGATCCTCGATGGAGTAGGCTACGGAAAATACAAGGAAGGCGATGCCGTCCTTGCGGCCAACACTCCTGTGCTGGACAAGCTTACGGCGACATGTCCGAATACACCGCTCAAGGCGCACGGCAAGGCCGTCGGTCTTCCGAGCGATGCCGACATGGGCAACAGCGAAGTCGGACACAACGCCATTGGCTGCGGCCGCGTCTTCGAACAGGGTGCGATGCTGGTTAACCAATCAATTGCCACAGGCAGCATGTTCCGTGGCGCGGTCTGGAAGGAACTCATCTCCAACTGCCAGAAGAGCAAGTCAGCGCTCCATTTCATCGGACTTTTCTCCGACGGCAACGTCCACAGCCATCTCGACCATCTCAAGGCAATGATCGAACAGGCGAAGAAGGAAGGCATCAGGAAGATCAGGATACATGCCTTGCTCGACGGACGCGACGTTCCGGAAACATCAGCGCTCGACTATGTCGGACCGTTCGAGGAATATCTGAAGAAGCTCAATGCCGATGGCTGTGATTTCCGCATCGCTTCCGGCGGCGGCAGGATGGTCGTTACGATGGACCGCTATCAGGCGAACTGGGACATGGTCCGCAAGGGATGGGACACGCACGTCCATGGCAAGGGAAGATATTTCAAGACCGCCAGGGAGGCGATTGAAACTCTGAGGGCTGAGACCAAGGCGATCGACCAGGATCTCCAGCCTTTCGTGATATCGGATGACGGAAAGACCCCGGCAGGACCGGTGAAGGACGGAGACTCGGTAGTATTCTTCAATTTCCGCGGAGACAGGGCGATTGAGATCACTGCTGCCTTCGAAGAGGATAAGTTGGACCAGTTCGACCGCTCGCCGCGTCCGAAGGTGGTCTATGCCGGCATGATGCAGTATGACGGCGACCTGAAGGTTCCTAAGAAATTCCTGGTTGCTCCTCCAGCGATCGATAAGACCATGGGCGAGTACCTTTGTGCGGCAGGCATGAAGCAGATGGCGATAAGCGAGACCCAGAAATACGGGCACGTCACCTATTTCTTCAATGGGAACCGTTCAGGATATTTTGACAAGAAGCTAGAGACGTACATAGAAGTTCCGTCGGACGTCGTGCCATTCGAGCAGCGCCCTTGGATGAAATGCGCGGAGATAACCGACAAGGTCTGCGAGGCCGTCCTCAGCGGCAAGTACAACATGATAAGGTTGAATTATCCGAATGGCGACATGGTCGGGCATACTGGGATCTACGATGCCGTGCTTGTCGCCATGGGCGGACTCGACATATGCATTGCAAGAGTGATGGAGGCAGTCAAGAGGGCAGGGGGGGTACTTCTTATAAGCGCTGATCACGGCAATGCCGACGACATGTACGAGCATGACGAGAAGACTGGCAAGGTGAAGACGGACAAGGAAGGCCAGCCGCGTCGCAAGACCAGCCATTCCCTGAACCCGGTGCCATGCATCGTCTACGATCCCGAATCGAAGGGGGAGTATGACAGCAAGCTTAATGAAGGGCTTGGGATAAGCTCTCTTGCTGCGACTTCCATTGAACTGCTTGGGTATCAGCCGCCCGAGGGATATGACAAGTCGGTCATAAGGTTCAGGTAACTGGTGTTTTCACATCAGTATTCCAGACGGATGATTTTGACTGGAATTGTTTGAAAAATGTTGTTTAAGGTTTATTTTACGCTCTTTGTGAAAATACGAATTAATTTGTATCAATGAAATAAGGAAAGGGGTTTTGCATCTATGAACAGGAAACTGCTTGTTCTCCTAGGTTGTGTGTGTTTTGCCATGAGTCTCTTGATTTTCGCGGATGATGGAAAAGAAGCCGACGCGCCAGTCAAGGTTGAAGCCGATGCTCCTGCCGCCGCCCCCGCTGTAGCAGAGGAAAAGAAAGCTGACGCTCCAGCAGCAGCCGAAGAGGCGAAACCTGAAGCAGCCGCTCCAGCCGCAGAAGAGAAGAAGGCTGAAGCAGCTCCTGCGGAAGAAAAGATGGCAGCCGCACCTGCGCCTGCACCAGCCAGGCCTGCAGAAGCCAGGAAGGAATCCTCATCCGACAGGTATTCGATCGCCAAGACCGTCGTGATGTATCTTCCCAACAGAATCATCGATCTTCTCGATATCGTTACAATGGATGTCGGCGCAGGCGCCTCGTTCGGTGCTGATGTCAGAGTTACCCGCTGGTTCCAGCTGGGTGGAATGACCATTGACAGGTATTTCGTCGGCAAGAATTGTTCAAGGCAGTTCGGCGGTGGATATGAAGCAGGATGGAACTATGAGATGTTCTGCGTCGACTCTGAATTCAAATATGTCGATTATACGTCCGGTACAATGCACAAGTATGTTGTGAAGAGGAAGCCTCTGGGGCTTGCCAGGTTCAGTGAGAACACTTTTGAAAAGAGCAGGGATTTCTGGGAGATCGGAGCCAACGCAGGCTGGCTTGTTTCCGTCGGTGTTGCGATGCATCCCGTGGAATTGGCGGATTTCCTGACCGGCTTATTCCTTATTGATTTGAAGAAGGATGACTACGGGAACGAAGTTCCTGCAGCCAGCGATGCGAAGAAATGACGTCCGGGAGATTTTGAACTGACAAGAAAAACGCGCTTTAGACGGCGCGTTTTTTTTGCCTTGCCGATGTTGAAAATTCCAAACAAGACTATATCTGTGTTAAATGTTTAACAATTAAAGAAGAATTTCATATTAAAAAAGAAGGGAAAAACCATGTCCGAAACAGTTCTGGAGAAAATCCGCAGCAAGGCCAAATCGCTCAACCGCAGGATATGCCTTACGGAATCTGATGATGTGCGGAATCTCAGGGCCGCTGAAAAAATGGCGGTCACAGGTTATGCGCGCCCTGTGCTTGTAGGTGCAGCCGCAGCCATCGAAAAGCTCGCGAAGGAAAATTCCATCAGCATGCAGGGTGTGGAGATAGTGGACGTGCTGGGCAGTCCGAAATTCGATCATTATGCAAAGGCCGTCTACGAGCTCAGGAAGAGCAAGGGGCTGACCGAGGACCAGGCCCGCGAATGGATCAAGGACACATGCGTGTTCTCAGCGGCGATGGTCTGTGCAGGCGATGCGCACGGCTATGTGTCGGGCGGCGGAAATCCGAAGGGATACAACCACAATACCGCGCAGAAGACAAAACCTTCGCTCCAGCTCTTCAAGACGGCTCCGGGCATCAAGACCGCCTCCGCATATTTCATAATGCAGCTTCCTGATCCCAAGTGGGGTTTCAATGGTGCGCTCTTCTACGCCGACTGTGGAATGAACATAAATCCGAATGCCGACCAGCTTGCCGAGATTGCAGTCTGCACCGCCAGGACCTTCAAGAACTTCACCGGCGACGAACCGAGAGTGGGCATGATAAGCTGCTCGACAAAAGGTTCGGCGAAGGATCCGACAATCGACAAGGTCATCGAGGCGACTGCCAAGGCGAAGATACTTGATCCAAATCTCAAGATAGACGGCGAGTTCCAGTTTGATGCCGCCGTTATTCCGGCGATTGGAAAAGCCAAGGCCCCGAACTCGGAGATCGCAGGAACATGCAACGTGCTTATCTTTCCTGATCTCAACTGCGGAAACACCATGTACAAGGCGACTGAAAGACTTGCCGGCGCCATTGCGATAGGACCGCTTGTCCAGGGCCTGCGCCGTCCTTTCAACGACGTGTCCCGCGGATGTACCTCCGATGATATTGTCGACTGCGCGGCCGTAGCTGCGATAACTGAATGGACGGTATAGGTGTTTTTTAAGAAGTAAAAAATATAAGGGAGGCCGATATGAAGTTCTACGATGTGGTCGGAAAGAGGAAGAGCATCAGGGCTTATTCCAATGAACACCTTGACATGGAAGCGCTGAAGAGGATTGGTGAAGCCGTGAATCTCGCCCCTTCCGCGTGCAACATCCAGCCGTGGTGTTTCAGGATAATTTTAAATGAAGAGATCCGCAGGAGCATCTGTACCTGCTACAGGAATGAATGGTTGAAGCAGGCGCCTGCCATCATCGTCGCGATGGGCAACAGGGAGGCTGCATGGAAACGTCTTGAAGGAGGAAGCATCATTGATGTGGACATCGGAATCGCCATGGAGCATCTCGTGCTTGCTGCGACGGCCGAAGGCCTTGGGACGTGCTGGGTCTGCGCCTATGATGTGAAACGGATGAATTCCGTCCTGGGAATTCTCCCCCCTTGGGAAGTGCTTGCGATATCGCCTCTTGGCAAACCGGCCGAGAATCCGGAAGCCCGCAAGAGGAAGCCAGCGTCAGAAGTTTTCAGGATTGTTGAATGAACACCTCTCTGCCTTTGTTTCTGTCCGGTCCGGACTGGACCTGCTGTTTTTCCCCCGGCGACCGGGAAAAGCTTGTTTTCAAGCATGCCGGCAGGGAGCTGCTCGCTGTTTCAGGAATATCCCTGGGCAAAGTAGATGAATCATCTGCGTACTGCAGCAAGTCCAAGAAGCATGAGGCAGTAGATCTTCTCAGCTGCAGTCTCCACATGGTAAATACCCTGCCGTTCGGCCCTGAACCTACGATTACAAGATCGTGCGAGATCTCAGGAAACCATGCGGTCGTCACAACCGATTGCGAACTGAGGCATAAGATGGAGTTGTGCGCCCTCGAAGTGGACAATCTTGTCGTGAAAGGCGAATGGACGAGGATAGGTGTCGTTAAGATCACCAATCCAATTCCATCTGTCCGCGACATCGAGTGGCATGAAGTGGGGCAGGGCGGGCACTTCCGCCTGGAACTGAATCAGATTCCGCTTCTAATGCTCTTCGAGAGGAGTGACAAGTTGATGCTTGAGATCGGGAACGGCGACGATCTCTGGCGCTGGTTCAACACTTCGATTTTTCCTGGTTCCTCGCAGTCGGTCGTGATTGAAAGCGCCGAAGGAGGGATAAGTCTCAGGCGCATTGTCGCCAGATGGGAAAATGACTCGATAGTAGGTTCCAGGAAATACAGGTTCAACTGGTATTTCTCCTGGGAGGCGCCAGGAAGGGAATATTTCAAATGCGGCGATGATATGGGATCCGGCAAATCTGGAGACTGCGAATCTTTCAGGTTTCCCGAAGGAGATGTGCCCGCGCAGCTTGCGGCCTGCCATGGCGGCGGCAATCTTGGTGTCTCATGCCTCCATTCGCCGGCGGTTTCCGGGATATTCAGAAGCATCATAAGATCCGCACTGGGGAATGCGCGGCCCCGGAATATAGTCATTGACAATCTCACAGTCCCCCTGTGCGAGTCTGCGGCGCATCTCGAAAGGCCTCAGAAGCAGCTCCTCCTGCACTGGAACATGCTCAGGATTTTCGATCACTGGCTCTGGGCAAACAAACAGCTGAAGAATTCAGGCGTTTCCTTCTACGCAATTCCGGCCGGTGATGGGAAGATATTTTCCGTCCTCCCATCTGTCAGAGGCCTTTCAGAAATAAGATAAGCCCCCTCAATCCCCCCTTTGACCCAGACCCTGCTGGAAACTTGCGAAATCCGCAAAATAAGATCGCGGACTTGACGTATTGTATTGCGTGTCTTGTTTTGGTTTCTTGGCGGAGCCAGGCAGTATAATTCCATCCGAGGCAGGCTTGTGCAAGAG
>JBAQUG010000191.1:0-9621 GCA_049297395.1 Victivallales bacterium
CCTTCCCCTGCCAGTTTACCTGGCAGGAAAGGGAGATTGGAGAGCTAAGGGAATGTCCCTTAGCCTCCCAATCTTTGCCTCCTGCGGGACAAGCCCGCAGGGGGGCCAATAAATACAATTTCCTATACGATTAAATTACGGAGCGATAAATATGAAGAACAACAATCTGACTGGCATAGAGAGGGTGAGGGCGGTTGTCACAGGCAAGGATTACGACAGGCCGCCAGTTGCGCCGATGATGATGCTTTTCGCCGGGAAATACTCGGGCATCCCTTTTGGCGATTATTGCCGTGACGGTGAAAAAATGGCCGGAGCGCAGTTGAAAACGATGAGGGGCATCGGCACGGACATCCTGCTCACCTGTTCCGATCCCGCACGCGAAGTGGTTGACATTGCAGGAGGGGAAAGTGTCAGGTGGTTCGACGACCAGCCGCCGGCAATCATCGAGGAAATAGCGGCGTTGTCGGACAAGTCCCGTCTTCGGACTTTCAGGAAGCCCAACCCTTCGAAACGGGGACGCATGAATGACAGGGTGAAGGCCATTGAAATCCTTGTCCATGAGGCAAAAGGCGAAGCTGAAATAGTCGGATGGGTCGAGGGAGCGCTGGCGCTCGCCGCCGAACTCAGGGGCATCAACAACATCATGTATGACTTCATAGACGATCCGGATTTCGTGGACGAGCTCCTGGATTTCACTGCGGAAGTCGCAATAGACTATGCAAAAATCCAGGCCGACGCCGGAGCCGACACCATAGGGATGAGCGATGCTGCTGCGTGCATGATCGGTCCTGAACTCTATGAAAAACATGTTTTCCCGAGGCAGATGCGCATACTTTCGGCCATCCGCTCATATGGGGTTATGACCCGGTGCCACATGTGCGGCTGTACCGATCCCCTTCTTCCTATGATGAAAACCCTTCCGGTGGACATATATGAGATTGATTTCAAAACCGATGCTGCAACCGCACGGAAAGCCCTTGGCCCCGACCGGGTGCTGTGCGGTAACATTTCAACCGTCGGCCCCCTGCTCTACGGCAGGCCGGAGGACGTGATTGCCGAAGCGGGGGAATGCTACAGCATCCTCGGCAGGCGTTCGATGGTCAGTCCGGGATGCGAGGTGTCGCAGATCTCTCCGGTAGCCAACGTGCGGGCAATGGTTGATTTCTCAAAAAAAAAGGAGCGACAGTAATATCATAAATGACGAATGGATTTCCAAATACGGGAAAAGAATCGGTTTTTTCGGCGGAATTGACACCGACCTCCTGTGCAGGCTGCCGCCTGATGAGATATATGAATATGTTCTGGAAGCTGCTTCAAGGTTCCGCAAAAACGCCAACGGATATGCTCTAGGTTCCGGAAACTCCATTCCCGCATACGTTCCGCCAGAAGCATATCTCGCAATGATCAGGGCCGGCAAGGAAATCCGGAGAAGAGAGAATACCTGAAAAGCATGGGCATGCAGTCCGCCGACGGAAGGCGCCTGATTTATAAATTCGTTTTTGTTGGTAGTCAAGCCCGCAAGGGCTGTTCTTTCTGTTTGGAATTTATTTGGGCATTAAAAGTTGTGGCTCTTTGCCCTCCTATTTAAATCGTATAGGAAATTGTATTTTAGTGTTCAAGGTGGAGACGGCTCTCCCCAGTGTCCAGCGGGCTTTCCACGACCGCCAGCTTCTTCTGCGCGACATGCGTATAGATCATCGTGGTCTCCAGGCTCTTATGCCCCAACAGCTCCTGTATCACCTTTATATCCGTCCCGTTCTCAAGCAGATGCGTCGCATAGGAATGCGAAAGACATGGCAAGTCCCGTGCTTGTTCATAGCGGCCTTCTCTACGGCTCTTTTTACCAGCCGCTGAAATGAGTTGTCAAGCACATGATGCCTCATCACCTTTCCTGAACGCGGATCCACTGAGGGTTTGGACATGGGGGAAAACCACTGCCATCCAAATTCCTTTGCAGCGTTCGGATATTTCCTGTCCAACGCCTCCGGCATAGGCACCATCCTGTCCTTGTCGCTTCCCTTATGAACACAAGATTCCTGTCAAAATCCATGCTGTTCACCATCAGGCGCATGCATTCCTTCACTTTCAGAACGGCCTCCTGCCAGTCAAGTCCCGCCTGAATTTCCATCTGCTTGGGGCTCGAGCCGTATGACAGGAAACTGTCTCGTACGGTTCCTAGGGGGCAACGGGAGCGCAAGCTCCCCGCTCTACCCGGAAATCAGGCAAATCATAAATATTGTAAAAATGTATATTTAAGGTATAATATCTATACTATGAACTTTGAATTTGACCCTAAAAAAAGCAAATCGAACAAAGAAAAACATGGAATTGATTTCATAGAAGCGCAAGCTTTATGGGATGATCCTGATTTGATTGAGATTCCAGCAAAAACAATAGATGAACCCAGATATATGGTGATAGGGAAGATCAAGGATAAGCACTGGTCGGGAATCATAACATTAAGGGATGAAAACATAAGAATCATTTCCATACGACGATCCAGAACAGAGGAGATTGAGATTTATGAAAGCTAAAGAATTGGACAAATTATTTGATGAAGGCAGGGATATAACGAAACACCTTGATCTTTCCAAGGCGAGAAGACCCGAACAAGATCAGAAAAGAGTCAATGTGGATTTCCCTGTGTGGATGATCCAATCCCTTGACAGGGAAGCCAGGCGTATTGGTGTTCCCAGGCAATCCATCATCAAGCTCTGGGTTGCTGAACGGCTTGAAGAGGCAGCAATTCAATAAGACTGCGATTCTAACCAAAACCGCTTCATGTAACCCATCTCCGCCGGATACATAAGCGTATCGTTCGCATGTAAAAGAAACAGATTGAAAAATGCTTTTTGCTGAGCCATATCCGGAATAGGATCCTCTAAAAAATAACTTGGGCATTTGCTGGCGGATTGATTATCATGGTGCGAAAGAGGAGAATATCTGAAGATATTTGACGATTGAGCAACGTGATCATCAATCCGAAATCTCCGCCAACAAATGCCCAAGTTATTTTTTAGCGCACCCATAGAGAGTTAGGAAGTAGAAGCTTCAGGAGGGTGACGTAGATCTTCGGAGCGAATTATACTTGATTCTATTCCAAGGCAGTCGGCCACTTTTCCTATTGTCTGCGCGTGATGTCCGACACCGAGCGCGAAATGATGCGTCGGTCCTTCCGCAACCCAGCGTTTCAGGAATGTCCTGACATCGGGCTCGAAATATCCATGCGTGTTCGTATTTCCAGTCGGAGGAACCGGTCCGTTAATGGATTCGCCTTCGGCAATTATGAACTTGAATCTGCCATCTGATTTCACACCGATGCTCAGCATTGTGATCGGACCGTCCTTTATCCTGAACTCCACGCTGGCGCCTGAGCCTGGCTTGCCGTGGTACTTCTTCAAACTGCGCAGTGCAGGCCGTCCTTCGGCGATGTTGAGATGGTGGGGGCCGTCGTGGCCGACAAGCACGGAGCCTTTCTTAAAGTCGATCGGATGGAATTCGGCGAAGCTTCCCCCCATTCCGAGCCTGTCCATTATCATCATTGCGATGCAGGTCTTGATGTCGAACTCCCCGCACATCGGGAATCCCGCCGAGGTCAGGAGCGAATTTCCCACAATGAAACTGGTCACCAGCGTCCGCATTTCAGAGCCGGGTTCGGCCTCGTAGTAATAGGCCAGGCCGTCGAGCTTCTTCTCCCCGATGAATTTTTCCAGGGCGACTGCGGCCCTGGCTGCGGTATCCAGGTCATTTTCAGCAAGTCTCGTGGTCAACGGATCCGATACCGGATCCGGCGTATCGAAAAAACCCAGGATTCGCCGCTTCATGTCCGCCACCTCGCCGGATTCCGCAGACAGGCAATGGAAGTGCCTCATCACATGATCCGGTTCGCACTGGACAACATGGGCACCAAAAGCGGCAGTGACTGCGGTAGGATCGGTGTGCATGTCGAGCATCGACTCAAGCACATGCCCCATGTGACCGATCCTCGCGGTCCTGAGCGAGCGGAGAACCTTCGCAATGTCGCACCATTCACCTATCTCGGCATCGGCGGCAGGATCATCTTCAAGTGTTCCTATGATCACATCTGGAACCCTTCGCCCCATCCTGACTGCGACACCGGCAAACTCAGGAACCGAGCAGAAGTCGTCGTTGCACAGCTGGACATAGGTGGATGCCTTTTCATAGTCCATCGCCCTGAGAGGCTGTAGCGCGACCATTACCATCGGAACATTGATCTCCCTGAAAACCGCACCTATTGTCGATGACGTGGCGTAGGTGACCATGTCTATGAAAATCAGATCCAGGTCGGTGGCCTTGAGTTTCGGAACGAGTGAATAGGCCGACTGTGCATCGTCAATTATCCCGAAGTCGAAGACCTTGACATTGTTCCCGGCGACTTTCTCCGAGAAGATCCCGAGCTTTTTCTTCAGCTCGTCAAGCAGGCCGTCGAACTGTGGCCAGTAGACGTGATGCCCGACACCGAAAATGCCGACATTTGCAGTCAGCTCTCTTTTCCTTTTTACATTCATGGTTTTGTCCCTCCAGATGTTATTGAATGTCCTTTGCCAGGCGTTCCGACATCATCGCGAATCCGGCGTCATTGGGATGCACAGCCACATGAATTCCATGCCGTTTCCACCATCGCCAGGAAGTTTTCCGGGATCACAGAATCAATGATCGAATGGCTTGAACAGACAACATACGAATTGTCATCGGACAGCCTGTCAATGTGAGTTTTCGTATCGGACACAACTTCCTCCTTTTTCCCGAAGGAAAGGAGGTTGATATCAATGTTGCCGACCAGCGCAAAGCCGGGATAATCACGATGGATCTGGTAGATGTCGTTCACGTTAGTCTGCATGGGATGAATGGCATCGACCTCCCATTTCTTGAAATAGGGAAGCACGTCCGCCATCGGGCCGCAGCAATGGCACATGACAGGTTTGCCGGTCGCCTTCGCGGCCCTTATGATTCTTTCATGCCTGCCAGCCCAGAGTTCGCTGAGACGGTCGGGACCGACAAAGCCTGTGACGTCATCTCCTACATAGATGAAATGGAACGGCAGATCTTTTATCTGTCTTATTACGTTCAAAGTATATTCCATGTAGAAATCAAGAAGATTGCCGACAAGATCCGGCTGCTCGAAAATCATTATCATGAACGACTCTATTGAGACAGGGCCCGCCGCAAGATATGCCGCCGTAAGAGATCCGCTCAGGCAGGGGCAAACTCCGATATTCGTACCTTTCACAGCCTTCAGATATGATTCAAGTTTGCATTTAACATCAGGATAGACTACAGATTTCTTCATCCTCTCGAAATCATCATTGTTGCAGATGGAACCTTGTTCGAGATGGAACTGGAGCGGACACGGGATTGCGTCCTGCCCGATCCCTTTCACCACCTTTATGGAACTCTCCGGGGTAATCTGCCAGAGTCCCTGGTCGGTCTGGATGCCAAGAATATGGGATATGCCTCTCCCATTTATAGTGATTTCAAAGTTCGGGACACGATCCGCATCCCTGTGCGCGAACGCCGCAAGAAGCCGGTTTATATCAGGATTTTTCAATCTGTCATCCATTGACATATCTGTTTCCTTATATGTTATGCTGGGGTTAATTCCGACGAATTGCGGTTTAAAAACCGCCTTACTCTATTATTACCACGATATCATGAGCTCGCCGGTGATGTTCCTGACATCCAGGTGGCTGCCGTTTTTATCGCTTGCCTGTTCAAACTCCTGGAACTTGCCGACAAGGAACGGATGGACCGGATCCAAAAGCATCCTGACATTATTTTCAGATCCGGGCTCATGATAGAAACAGACGGATGCATTTTTCAGTCCGGACAGCCGTAAGCGGCGCTTCACGCCGTGATACTCGGCCGTGTTCTCGGCGCAGGAGATGCATCCGCTTTCCTTCTGATCTATGAATACCCGGCATTCCTTATGCCAGCTTTTCGGCATGTTATACGTGGACATTCCGTCTTCGATGATCGTCTCAGCGCCCGTGAAGACAGGAATTCCCTGCGGCATCCGCAGTTTCATTCCTGCCGTGGTGTCGGGGACAAATCCCGAAAAATAGAATCCGTTGGCATGGCGCGCCATCATCATGATCGGATTTCTTCCGCCCCATGCATATTTACTATAAGTGATTCCGTATCCGAATTCCTGGAGGAGCATCCTTGGCAGGATTTCCGGATAAAAGACTTTTTGCGGATCCATAGGGTTCAGGAGCTGCCCTTGAGAGGATGATGTCCCCGACACCGTTCCCCTGAGCCATGCGATCCTGCCGCCTTTCCAGCCTTTTCCAGAACGTGACAGGGCTATGATTCTCTGCTGGTTTCCCTGGAACGCCTCCGCTATTGTCTTCGTGCAGGAATCGTTTTTGCCGGCGAGGACTGTTTCGAGTCCGCCTCCGCAGACGATGGCGTTATGGACAAACAATTCCGGCATTGAACCGGTTTTAAAGGTGTCTAAAGAACCGTTGACCTTAATCTTAAATTCCCCTTCAAGCGGAGCGGCCGTCTTGAGATTCAGCAGATTCCTGATCTCATCACAGGCGTTTGAAACCGGACCGTAGAGGATGACTTTCCCGCCGTTTTCTGCGAAGTCCGCAAGGATGGAGGCGCATTCCGCTGAAATCGCGGCGGCTGGTGCGGCAAGTATTGATTCCCTGAACAATTCCGTTTTGATTTTTATCGCCTTCATGAAGTTTGCAGTGCTGATGACAGTGTTGATCGGGAATCCCTGGTTGATGGCTCCGCAGATGAACCAGTCGCCAAAGAATATTTCATCAAGCCGTGCCCCTTCCGCAACCATGTCGTGGTACTCGTCAAAGGGATAAATCCAGACCACAGGCCCCGGGGCGTCAGGGGCGTGCTCAACTGCCTCAAGCATATGCGGGATGACTTCATTAGGGACTTTCTCAGGCATTTCCCCATATGAATTGTCAACCGTCAGAATCGCCAGGCTGTCAGGATTGGAGATTTCCCCGTCGCCATCAATCCTCGATACGGACAGCGGCAGATAGATGTCATGCGCCTCCCTGTTGTATCGGTCGAGCCAGGGACTGTTCTTGAACCAGGGATCAAGCGTGTAGAATCTGTAGACATATGATTTGTCCGGGAGCTCGGCGATATGCGACATCCATCCGCCGATCTCAATTCCAAAATCGCCGTTCAAAGCCGCCCATGGCGAATTTGGCGGCGGCTGCGGTTTGAACATCCTGTAGATCTCCCTGATTGGAACTGCATCGGAGGAGAGATCCGTGCCAGACGGGAAATTGCTGCCTCTTGTCTGCACCGGAAACCTGCATTCACGTGTGAAATCACGCCAGAAGCTTAAAATCCTTCCGCGTGTCTCCGGAGCTTTTTCCGGCATGAACTTAGTGCCGTCAAACAACGCCCCCCTGTACGCCCAGGTTTCAAGCCCGAACCCGAATCCGTTGGAAAGCCATATCGCATCATATCCCATGTCTTCCATGAATCGCTGCGACTGCCTTCCGAGATATGTCCCCAGGCTGATCCCCCGGGGTATTCCATCGGGGAATCCAGCGTAATGCCTGCTGTCGGCGTTCAAGGTCGCGTAGCAGCATACGAAGCTTCTCGGGCCCATGGTGTTCGCCATGCATATTTCATTATGCCTTTTATATTTGAAATCGGACTTTGCGAATTCCGGGCCGGGATCGAAAGTCGCAATCAGCCTTATCTGTTTGCCGGTGGCATCTTTCCCATAACTCTTGATTATTGTGATCAGTTCTTTCAGCCAGCGGTACGTGAATTCAGGCGGATTCTCGATATATGCCTGAGGTTTCCTGTGGATGCTTATGCCTTCCGGATCGTTCGGATCCGATCCAAGCCATCTTGGATTTGCGCATCCTATATATTTCGCCCATTCGAACTTGTCATCGGGATTGCCTGAGTATTCAAGGATTTCGGAACCGTCGGAGGCCCATAGCAGTATTGACACCACGTCGGCATGGGCTGTCAGGCTGCTCCATTGCCGGAAGAGTTTCTCGCAGACCCGCATGATTCCGGAATCCGACTTGTCCCGGAAAGGCTTAAGGGACATTTCCAAGGTGACGTTGCGTATGTTCATTGATTTCTCCTGTTTTTGGTTTGTTGCAGGAGTATATCAGCCGGGGAGCTGCTGGACTTGGTCTGGGTTTCCGCAGCAGCCGGTTTCGCCGGAAATATCAATCCAGTCCAAATTTTTTACGGTAGTTCCCAGGGTTCAATCCAGTTTCACCGGCAAACGCCCGGTAGAAATAGCTGAGATCGTTGAAGCCGCAGGAATAGCAGATTTCGGAGATCGTGTCCGAAGAGGTCTTCAACATGTTTTTAGCGGCGCCAATCCGACGTCTGCGCAGATTTTCCATGACCGTCATCCCGCGTTCTACGCGATAGAGCCTGCACAGGTGGCTTTTGCTGAACCCGACACTTTCCGCCAGATGCCGCAGGTTGAAGTCCCCGGAGAAGTGCTCTTCTATGATATGGTCGACGTAGTCTGCGACTTCGGCGCTCCTGTTCCGGCGGATTTTCCTGGCGCTCAGCCTGGAAATCAGGATCAGCAGTTCACCAAGCCTCAGCTTGATCATGCACCGGCAGCTGGCTGCCTGTACAAGATATTCCTTCTCCAGTCTTCTGATCAGATGCCCGACCTCCCTGCTGGAATCGAGGATGTAGAGCTGTTCCCGCCGCGAGACCGGCAGCTCCCTCTGGAATCCCTGGTTGAAGATTGAAAAAAAATCGAAGTCGCTTTTCAAGTCGCCCAGGAAACCGCTGAGAAGCCCGGGAAGGAACAGGATGTTGTATATCTCCAGCTTCTTGGATTCGATGACAAACGTCGTGCTGTCCTCGGGATGGATTATGAAAAGGCTGCCGGGCCTGATCGGATAACGGCTGGAATTGATTATCTTCATCCCGCGTCCGGACATGACATAGATTATCTTCCAGAATTCCCTCGTGAACCGCATTGTATCGTCGTATTGCGCCGAACTGTGGACGAACTTCTCAATGTGGAAAGGGAAATCCCGCTGGAAAAACAATGAAGCCCCGTATGTCCTATGATCTGTTTTCATGACCGCCATGAGATGGTAAATATTCACTGGACTATGTCCGTTCAGTGAATATTTACATTTTGTATTTTATTTTTACTACAGATTACGTATTTGTTATGTTATTTCGATTTATTATTCTCCCAGCGTCAGCCAGCCGAAGCGTTCCGGATATTTTCCTTCGCTTATGCCTCCAAACAGTTGCAGCTGGGTCCGTGTTCCTTTTTCTCCTTCGTCGAGGTCATTGATCAATACCGCCACTGTCAAGCTGTCCCCGGCCGCCAGCGGCCTGGCCGCGCCCAGAGTTTTCCAGGGGATGGACATGGTGTAGACGACGCGCCCTTTTTCCACTTTTACCTTCAACTGGATTTCGGCCGCCGGAACGACGCCGGTCGGCAGATAACGCGGTTCGGACGAGTTGGTGCGAATGACGACATCCCCTTGTTTGGTTTTCGCAAATGTCAATTCGGTATAACGCATCAGACCGACCGTTTCGGTGGTGCCACGCCCCGCCTTTTCCGGATCTAGGTTGAATGCCAGCTGGATGCTGTCCTGACTCCAGGCC
>JBAQUG010000192.1:0-8964 GCA_049297395.1 Victivallales bacterium
TCAGCGGCCTACTGCGGTGGCCGCAGTTTTATCAGTGTGAAACTTAAGTAGTTTGCGATCTCCGAGCGCAAAAGACAAAGAGGCCGATTGCGCCAAGGATGTCGCAAGCTACTCAAAGCAAGTTTCAGAAGTCAGGATTCAGAATAAAACCGAATTTGAGTTCAAATTTAATTCTGTCTCCTGGATTCTGACTCCTGAATTCCTAGTTTTGAAATTACCTCAGTTTTAAATATTCAGTGAATATTTACTTCAGGTGGCATTCACCAGCCATTTCAAAAGTTGCTCGCCTTCCTGCGGGGTTTCCGGCGAGGCGAAATACACAACCCTGTCGTGGCGCAGCTCCTTGTGCATCAACTTTATTTCATCCGGAGTTCCGCCGACATGGACCACCTTTCCCGCATCCTGTATCTTCTTCAGCATCGGCAGGTGATCAACAAGGCGTCCGTGACCATCTCCAGGCACATATGAAATCGCGTAGAATCCCCGGCATGTGGTGACGGCATCCCAGTGTACGAGAGCTCCCGGCCCGTCCCAATGGTATGTCGCACGACGTACAATTGCAGCCTCCTCCTCCAATGCCGGCAGAGCCCAGCGCCGGTACAGCTCCGGATTTATCATGCAGCTGAAGTCGCACTGCAGCATGGCGGCTCCTTCCATGGAATAGAAGTTCTGGGAGAATCCGAGTTCGTCCATCCTTCCCGCGATCCTGACAGCCGTCCACAGTTCGCGGAAGATCGCACGGGCCTCAGCCATCGCCTTGTCAATCAGTTCAGGACAGTCCAAAAGATCCATGCAGAGCCGCTCCGATCCCCGGACGGCGGCCAGAAGATCCAGGTTGGAATGCAGATCCGGCGGAGTCAGCAGGAGTTTGCCGGCGAACCGGTCCGCCCCCCTGCGGTAGATCTCCAGCATCCTCTTCAGCGACTGACTGCGATAGTCAATCTTCAGGCTGGTGGATTCCCAGTCCTCCACGAATGGCTTGGCCCAATTGGTGTCGGGCGAGTCTTCGGAGAAAAGCAAGTCCCCGCAGCCGCAATACGCAGCCATTTCGTCCGGACCAAAACTTGGCATCCATTGCGGAATCGAATCTCCACCCCACCAGATGGATCCGGCATGCCGCTCGGCCTCGTCAAGCAGCGTGTCAATGTCGGCGGTCATTTTCCGCAGATAATTTGGCGGCGGCATCGCCTGTGCACCCGGCTTCCGGCAAGTCATCCAGACGGGTGGACGGTCGATCAGTTCCATCGCATAACTCGCCTCCCAGCGTCTGGCCGCGTCTTCCAGATCAGGCTTCAACGAAAGCGGCATAGGAACTCTCTTCATATCCGATATCTCCCTTTATTTTGATGAGAAACAATTAAATCGTATAGGAAATTGTATTTATTGGCCCCCCTGCGGGCTTGTCCCGCAGGAGGCAAAGATTGGGAGGCTAAGGGATATTCCCTTAGCTCTCCAATCTCCCTTTCCTGCCAGGTAAACTGGCAGGGGAAGGTTAAACTGAGAAATTCCGGCGGAGCCGGTTAAGTCCTCGGCATTCTTCGTCTTTTCCACTTCCTTATATTATGCCACCAAGTCGCAAGATCCCGGCCACGAAGTGTGTCGGGACTGGTGGCGTTCCATAAAAGTCCCGGCAAAGCCGGTTAAGTTAAAATTTCCCTCGGTCTCTGAACTTTTTCAAATACAGATCTATTCCACCTTGAAAATCCCCCATTGGGCGGGCTGGACCTGCGCCTCGTTGAAACTGTCGCTGACAAGTCCCGTATTCTGGGTGGCCCAGTGCATCCTCAGGGAGTTTTTCGTTCCTTCCTTGTCGGAGTAGACCACGCCGAAATCGCCACGATAGCTCCGTCCCTTTTCCGGTTTCCATCCGATGGCGGAAAGCGGAATGGCCGCCTCGATCGCATACCCATCAGCGGTCGGCACGGCGGCGATCTTGGCGTCCTTCAGGATTTGGAATTCATCGATCTTGAGGGTTCCCAGACCGGATGTAATGGAGATCGGTGATTTCGATTCGGGGGCGACATATCGGTACAGGACTGCCACGTTCTCATTGTTCTGACGTGTCAGGAGCAGACGGATATCGCCTTCCTTCGCCTTCGGTGAGAGATCCTTCGCTTCTCGCCCGGTTCCTAATTCAAAGAGCGCGCAATCGCCACCTTTGAACAACTCGTTCATGCCGAACTTCGCCAGGTTTTTAAGCGGCGATTCGTCCTTGACCTGGAAGAACAGATAGAGGTTGTTGGCGTCATACGCCGCCGTGGCGACGGCGCGGTGGGCATCGTCCTTGCTGAAGATGGCCTGCCATTTTCCATCCTTTTCAAACTGAGTCCCCTTCCCGTCGACGTCAGCGGGCGCCTTCATGCGCCGGATCGGAAATTCACGGATCTGCGCAGTCTCCTTGGCCTTGGCCAACTCAGCTTCCGCCTTGGCTTGCGCAGCCGCAGTTTCCGCGGCAGCGCGGACATCCGCTGTAAAAGCGATTGTCTGGGCGGGCAGACGCTTTGCCTGGTCAAGTCCCGTCAATTCGTAGATACAATTGCCGCCTGCGCTGTGATGCTCGCCCACGAGATACGGCTTGCCGTCGCGGGGATTGCGAAAGAACTGTCCTCCAAACCATTCACCGTCCATCGTCGTACTGGCATGGGATCCGCCGCGGACCGGTTTCGTCGGCATGTCGTCCGGTGCCGAGCGCGTGTCCCGGAAGACCGAGGCGACAAATAGTCCATCCGTCGTCATCAGGTAGGACTGCCCGAAGTTTCCGTTGAGGGAGAATACCTCTCCTAGTTCCTTTGTGTTGGAGCTGCCGATCACATAAAGGCCTCCAACCGTCATTCCCCTCTCGCTCTTGGGTGATTTGTGCGAGGCATGAACACCCGCGTACGGGTTGGGATAGGTCCAGATCACCTTGCCATCCGGCGAATACATCTTCATCGTTCCGGTGCAGTTCGAGAAGAGGTTCCCCTTATTATCAACCCATTGCGACTGGGACGTTGTTTGCGTGTTCGGTTCATTGATCAGCAATGATGCTTTCGGACCATCATATATGGGAGCTCCACAGTCGGTCCACCCGCTCACAGGCATCTTCCAGACCCGGAACCCGCCACCCGTCGCCGACGGATAGATGGTTAGGTCTGATGCAACTCCGATTGTCCAGCCACTGCAAAAACCGGTCGGCTCAACGCCCGGTGCCTCGAAAAAGCTGATCTCATCATCCTGGACCAGTCCGTCCCCATTCTTGTCGCTCCACACGAACTCGGTCGTGGGACCCCGATATTGCTTTCCAGTCTTGACCGCCTCCTTCAGATCGCCCGCCGCGCCGCTGCCGTTGATGATTTCAATCAGGTTGGGGATGATCACGCGAATACAGGACTCAAAGCTGCCGTCAAGCGCTTCCGGAAACCGTTCCTGAATGAGGGCGTTGATCTTGGGCGACCAATAGAGATGGTCAGCCAATAATTTCGGCGTGCGCAACAGACGCAGTCCGGCAAAGGTTTTACCCTGGATGCTTAGTGGTCCATGCGCAAGAGATCCCACATTTCCCACTGCGGCAAGGGGCTGATATTGGTCTCCCTTCCGCTCGGAGATCATCACCAGGCCTCCAACATGGGAGACCAGCAGTTTCCGCTGGTTGACAGTTATTTCCTGATGTCCATTGAATTCCGGATAAATGCCGAACCATGCGTTTTTCTTCATCGGCCGCCAAAACGTGCTGATCGCACGGTATTGTCCTTTCTTCCAATCCAGCTCGAACTCGGCACCCTGGCCGATCGCCTTTTCGGGTTCTGAAGGAAAAATCCAACAGTTCGTGCCGGCATACCAATGAGCGCCCACAAATTCGTTCTCAAAGGAACCATCCGCCTTCCACACGCTGACGCGCCGCGGTGATCCGTCCCATTCGACAACCCAGAGCCGGTCTTGCTTGTCGACGGCGATCCCCCATGGAAGCAACATGCCGTTCCGATCATACTTGCCGATCCATGGACGGCCGCCTTCTTTCCCCACGGTGCGCAGAAATTTCCCGTCCGATGAAAACACCTTCACGCACATCGCCTTGCCCCAGTCGCTCACATAGATGTTTCCATCCTTGTCCAGCGTCAGCCCGACCGGTGCTTCCAGCTTTGCGGTGACAACGGGCGTAGCCTGTTTGTTTTGGAGATCAATCCGCAGCACCTGTTTGTCTTTGGCGCTGAGAGCTATGAGCTTTCCTCCTGCGTCGATGGCCAGGCCGGCGGGACGTGGAATCTTGATCCGATCGAGGACTTTTCCGGTCTTGATGTCAGCCACGATGATCTCATCCTCGAAATACGAAGACACGTAAATGCGTCCACCGCCCACTGCGAGTCCTTTTACCCGCGCCATAGTCACATCCGATGTAAATGCATTCTTCTCCACGATCTCACCGTACGTCTCGAATGGAAGTCCAGTCAATCCTTTCACGAGACCAAGCTCCACAAAACTCCGCTGGCTTCCCTCGAAGGGGACAGGCTTGCCGGTCTTCTTGTCCACGCGTTCGAGCAGCAGCATGTCGTCAGGGTGCGCCTTTCGTCCTTTTTCATAACCAAAACCCGTTTCGCGTCCTGAAGACAAATACAGGTATTTCTCGTCAGCCGCCAATGCGGGTTGCATAATGACTTCCGGTGCACGCAACCCCCAGAGTTTCTTTCCCGCTCCGCTCAAGGCCATGGTGCCGACACCACATTCTTGATAGATGCCTCCAAAATAGAGATTCTCGCCATCGGTGGCCACCGCGTTGGGGGTGCAGTCGGACATCCATCCGCCAGTCCCGTCCGGGGTTTCCCACTGGGGATTGCCGGGATTTCCATAGGCGAACTGATAAAGGACGTCAAACTCGGGATGCCAGAGCCCGCGGAAACTGTAGCTCCCCGGCTCGACAAGCTTACCATCATCATCGAGACCATCCCAGAAATCGACATTCTTTCCGCTCTTCCTCGGATAGTCTGCGAAAAGGTTCCGCACCCTGGTCCCATCTGCTTTCTCCACCACGAGCGTCACGTAGCCGTCGGCGGGAGTTTCATATTCCATTTTCAGAGGTCCCTTGGTCAGATATTTTTTCGCCATGGAATCCTTCAGTTCCTCAAGCTGGGCGATGGACGGCGATTTTTCTACATTCCCTTTTTCCATTAGCCTGACTGCGCCCCAGGCGTTGTTGTTCTGCCAGAAAAATTCGCGATTGGGATTTTCCTTGTTTATCAGATCGCTGACACGCTGCTTGTACCACTTTTTGCCCGATGCATCGCCCCAGAAGAACTCGAGCCCCATCCGGAAGGTCTCGCCGGCTACGAAAGTCTGGCCTTTGCGGCGGATCAGCTCCCACGCGATCCGCATCTCCTGAATATAGCCTCCGCCGTCGGGATCTTTTGTGAAAGCTGCATCGACCCCTTTGCCGACAGCTTCGTCGAGTGACATTTCCAGACCAGCCTCCTTTTTTGATATGTCATAATGCATTAGCCGGGCCGTCGGACGGTTTTCATCGGTGTAATAGTAGCAGTCGAGATGGCTGATCAGGGAACCGCCGGGGCCGACCGGCTTGTCGCTGTCAGTCCATATCCTGAACTGGACGCTGTCGGATCTCCATCCTGATCCCGGCTCAAGCTTGGGATCGACATGATTCACCATCGGCGAGCTGTCCTTGAAATGGAAGGCCGCGTAGAGGTACTGCTGGTCATACATCAGATAGGCCTGGACACTGTTTGTTTCGAGAAGAGTCTCGGTGTCGTAGCAGCAGAGGATGCCGCCGGACAAATCCCATTCGTTCAATTTCCCATCAATCACGACCTTGCCCGCCTGCCCTGAGCCTGCCTGCGGTGAGCTTGTCGAACCAGTCGAAGTGGGCGCAGGCAGCGCCCGGAATTCATAGTTCTTGGTCTGCTGGGCCTGCGCTGTAATCACAAGCGCCCAAAAGAGCATCGACATTATCAGTGCTTTTTTCATCTTATCTCTCCCTTTTGATTATAAAACTATATTTAAATTCTGATCCCTAAATTTTTTCTCAATTGAGGCAATTGCCTCTTTTTTAGTTGATTTCTAAGGTTGGTGTTCACGGCCCTGGTCGCCTTCGGCGCTGCCAGAGGCAGGTAAACTTTAGCGTGTCTAGATTCTTGAATACCAAGACACACTGAAGTTGTGAACACCAGCCATCCCTGTACGCTACGGATCACTCCCTGCCGGTCGCGGGTCTTGATCCATACGGAGGCTCGAATTCCCGCCGTCTTGGGTTCCAGCAGACTCTTCCCCATCTCCGGTATCGCAAAAATCTCGTCGGGATTCGTGAAGGTATTCTCTGCTGCCTGGCGTCCGGCTCCCAAATCCACGTATCTCAGGTTGCCGCAGCCCGTGATCGATCCGCCGGTGTTCCCTTCGTTTTGTAACGTGCCCTGGAAAGTGTATCTCTCAAATGGCTCCGTTCCGGCCTGTGCCGTGGCGGATATCAGCAACGTCAACAACGTTGCTGGCAAGATCCATCGGCACATCATCTGCAATAGCCCAGAGTTTTTCGATATATCTTGTCGAGAAAACATGAGAACCCCTTTCTATTTTTAATTTTTCTTGTATCCGACGAATGGGCCCTGTTGCCAGTGAAGTGAGTAAAAAGAGTCAGAAATTGAACTGTGGTCGGCACCAGATAGAGGCGTTCTGGACAGTCTGTTTACAACCCAGTCAACATGGCCGTCCGCGAAAACGGAATTTGCGCCCTTGTATTTGTGTGCCCGCCCCTTGTCGTTGGCATAGGTGCTTGGTCCCCAGTAGAAACCTGATTCCTCTGCCGGATAGAAAAAACACCCGGCCAGTACGCGTCTTGAGTAGTCCTGTGGAACCCAGGACGTTGGCATACCACCGGAGGATAGATTCTTAATCGAAACACGTCCATAGCTTGTTCCCCAAAGATTATCCGTTGTTCCGATGGAATTCGGATTCGATGTTGCAATAAGCAGATAACCAAGCACATTATCACTTTGCTTGGCAGTCAGAGCAGGGCAACGCAGGATGGGATCGTTTTGCCTGAAGTATGATGGGGCGGGATCTGTAACGGCAGACAGAAAGGATGTCCTATAGGGTGCATACCAGCATATATATACGAATTGTCCAGGCCCCGGATTATCCGACCATGGCATCCAGCCATTATAATCCGATGTATAAGCGAGCATTGCCAGCCCGATGTTCTTCTCGTTTCCAGCGCAGGTGGATCTCTTGGCCATGTCCTTGGCATTCTGTAGTGCGGGCAAAAGCATGGCCGCGAGAATTGCGATGATCGCGATGACGATCAGGAGCTCAATGAGAGTAAAATATTTTCCTGCCGGAAATATTTTACTTCCTGTAGATTGTAATCCTATGTTTTTCATGCGATCACCTCCATGTTAAAATTGTATGATCCTCTATTTTCATATGCATTTCAGTGTGTCCAACATCTTGAATACCAAGACACACTAAAGTTGTGAACACCAACAAGAGATGTTCCCACTACAACCGTTTTTCCTGTATTTTACAATCAGTTCTACAGACCACGGCTCTTATCTACCATTTCCCTTTAGTGTCTTTGTTTCACACATCTATGCTTTAAGCGTATATAAAACTCGAAACTCGAAGCACGAAAACCGAAACAAGCCCGAAATAATGAAAACATCAATTCTTAAAACAATGTTTGAAACATTTGAAAATTCATTAATTCCCAGTTTGTTTCGAATTTCGATATTCGAATTTCGAGTTTGGGTTGCGGGCGAAGCCCGCCTTAGACTCATATTCCGTGTCGGAAACAAATTTGATTGTCGTTGCTTTTTCATATTTCTGGTTCTGCCGTATCGCATCGAGTTTTATCTTGATGAGCCTGAGCTGTCCGGGAATGTCAAATCCAAACATCTTGACAGGCACGTCCAATTTTTCATCATACGGGAAATTCACCATTGCCACAAGTTCGACATCCTTGGGAACGCGGACATTGCTTGCTTTCAATCCTTCAATCACTCCCGGGATCAGGTTGTCGTCAAGGATCATGATGCTGTCGGGGCGGAAATTCTTATCCCTCATCATGAGCTGTATGATGTTCCTTAAGGCGAGGGGACGGGATATGTCAGCGCCAAGTGCCCAGAAATCACTGGTTTCCAGTCCATGTCTCTCCAGTTCACCCGCGACAATATCGAGATATCCGGGATCCTGATGCTGCCTGCTGTACATCACCAGGGCGGTCTTTGAACAATTCCTTTCCGCCAGATATTTCGCCATTTCCCCTATGATTCCCGTAGAATCATAGGAGATGCTTGGAATACTGCAGTTCTGGCCGGGGCTCGTGGTTACTTTCGGAGTTTCAGAATCTCCAATGACCTCAGTTCCCTCGAAGAGAGCCGGATTCATTGTGAGGATCAAGCCCGCCATCCGCCTGTTTCTTACGTCTTCTACGAATTCAATATTGCCGTTTGCGTTCAAATGGTATTTGTCACCATAGAATACGGAAAGGCTGCATGGGGTCTTTGAAAAGATATTTTCGGCCTCCCGGAGGACAACCTTCAAGTGCCTTGACCACGGGAAATTGGTGTCAGGCTCATGGAGGAAGACAAGGCCGTAGTGATAGATTTCCCTGGGGGATTTTGATACGAAGGTACCACGCAATCCCTTTGCATAGAGTGTTCCATCTTTGACAAGGGAGTCTATGGCCTTCTGCATTGTAACCCTGCTGACCTTGAATTTCCGTTCCAATTCCATCCGGTTCGGCAGCTGTTCTTCGGGCTTGAGCTTTCCGGACAAAATCCTTCTGCGGATTTCAAGGGCGATTTCCCTGTGCTTGCTTTCCTGCATTGCCTAAACCTCCTTGTTCACTATCCTATCATACACCATGATAGGATAGTGTCAAGATGCTGAAATAAAAAAGTTGGGAAATATTATTTCTGTACGACCGGCATCCCCCGTCAACAGAGGGTTTACAATCCCCTGCCAGCTTGACTGGCAGGAAAT
>JBAQUG010000193.1:0-15245 GCA_049297395.1 Victivallales bacterium
CTGATATCCTTTCAACTACTTATTTCCATGCGCCACTATTTGCGTTCGAAACTGACGAAAAGGATGCTGTGCGGGTTGAGAGTGAAATTCCTGGCGCCTGGCATTCCGGGCTGTGGATGTGACACTATGACTTCGGTGGAATCCAGATCCGGGGCGTTGAGCTCGGAAAGTTCCGTTGCCGACCATTCGGATGGCAGACTCTCAAGCCTGACTTCGGCCGGCAGATCCACGTGCTTGTTTATCAGGACTACGCATAGTCGCTTAGAGGAGTCCCACAGGGCCGCCGTGGACTGGACAACCTGTGCTTCGGTAGGGATATCCCCTTTAAGTCCATCCTTTATCGATGGCGCCTTGACCGATACGTCCAGCCTTCTACCTTTGAAATTCGAGCCGAAAAGCTGGAAGAGCAGGAGATTTCCCCGGCCCGCCTCCTGGTGGCGCTGGTTAATGAGCCTGAAGTGGGAAAGGGGTGAGTCGCCGGCGCTGCTCAGATGGAAATACTGCGCGGCGTAAAGCCCCTCCTCCCAGAATGTGATGAGGAAAGAGGCATGGGAGATAACCGCTCCGATGTCATGGCAGACGGTAAAAGGCGCACCATAGGTTTTCGGATGGACTCCCCACTCCGAGGACACGAGCTTCAGTCCTTCGTGCTTGCTTTGACGGATGTCCTCGATGTCCGAGCGGACTCTCTCCTTCACGATGGTCGAGTAGACGACTTTTCCGGTGTAGGCCCCCTTGCCGGAGTTGCCTGCCTTGAACCATCTGGTGTCGTAATAGTGGTGGTCCACGAAATCGATGGAGCCCTTTTCCACCGTCTCAAGGAACTCCCGGTTCCACGCCTTGCTGGTGAGGAAGGAGCCTACCATGATCGAAGGAATCTCCTTTTTGATGGCTGCCGAACAGTCCCGGACATAGCGGGCCATGTCCTTTGCCGGCCAGGCTCCGTTCGCTGCGAATTCAGGCTCGTTCCATAGTTCATAGGCGTCGATTTTGATGCCGCCCTTGCCCAGTACCGACCGTAAAAGCGCCACGATTGACTTGGGTGACTGAAAGCCACCTTTGAGATTGTTGTCCGTTTCTGACTTGTAAGAAGCTTTTTCCGGATGATGTCCCCCGTCGGTAAAGGCAAGTGTCCATCCCGGCTTCACGTCCTCCCTGAGTTTTGCCCATGAGGAGTTCCATTTACTGTCGCCCCTCAGCCAGACGCGGATACTGGATGATTCGAGGAAGGGTCTGTACAGCTCTTCAATCTCAGGCGGCCATGGAGGTGCGTACGCGCATGCACCCAGGATATTGCGGGATACGGGGCCAAGCGGTTTTTCCAGATTGATTTCAACAGTTATTCCATTCATTTCTGTTGCGCCGGGATAGGAGAAATACAGCTCGTCCTTCCTGAACTCCTGGCGGTGCCTGTCAGGCTGGAACTCAAGGGCGAGCACGCATTTTGCGAAGCTGCCCGGAGAATCCTTTACCAAATCGACAGGCATATAGCTTTGCACCGGCTCCGCAGAAGCGCTGGAACGGTCGTTGACGCCGAAGGCCAGGCGCAGGCCACGGCCTACTTCTGGAACAATGCCCAGTTCGCTCCATGGCAATGAGACTTTAATGGCATAGCCATCCGCATTCTTCTCAAATGACGCCTTGCCCGACGGAGACGAGCCTTTGTCGGAAAAAGACCAGATGAACGTTCCAGACGCGGTCAATCCGGCAGAATATCTCCTGTCTCCGACCCGGAATTCGACCGAGTCATACTTGTGACCCTCGTTGTAGTTTTCGGGCTGCAAATCCGGAATTTGGAGGTTCTTGTCGAATACTTGTCCGGAAATTAGAAGGGCTTCATCCGTCCAGGACCAGAGGATCCTGGCTTTTAGGACGTTGACCGGACCACTCGCGTCGTAGACCTCGACGAGAGGAGTCGAGGAACCCGAGCCCTCCTTGATTATCGGAAATGCTTTTGCAATGGATGGGCCTCCTGTCGTAGGCTGTAATCTTCCTCCCTGGCCGGGAATGCTGCATCCGCACAGGAAACCGCAAAGAAACAAGGCGGTCAGGCGGAGTCTCATGGACAGGGTGCTGCTTTCTGAAAAAATCTTCACTTTTGACTACTCCTTTTTTATTACAGTTTAAAGGCTCCACCAAGAACCTTTTGCATCTGCCTCGGCAGATTTTTCAATAGTGACATGCCCATCAATCCAAAGGACGTTTGCCTTGCCCAGATGCCTGGTTCCAAGAGGGTACAGGGACTTCCGGATCATTGAATCCCAGACAAGACTTCCATCGCTGTCTCCGGCGAGTATTGTTCCTGCGGGGTTTTTGGCGGATTGCATCTTCTTCCAGCCACAAAACCTGCATTTGCCAAGATTGATGTAGTTGTATCCGTACGAAAGGTTATGTGGGAGAAATACAAATCCGCCAGCCTGCGACGGACACTGGAAAATGATCTGCTTGTTCAAGTAGAGGGTATTAAGAGTCTCAAACCAGTACGGTCCCTTGTCGAAATCCGTATAGGGGCCGGAGCCCCCCCATTCCGCAGGCCCGTTGAATGAAGGGAAGAAACCATTGAAATCATCGGCGTAAAAGATGAAAACGCTTCCAATCTGCTTGAGGTTTCCTGCCGAGCATGTGCTGGTTCTTGCACTGTCCTTCGCCTGTTTCAGCGCGGGCAGCAGCATGGCGGCAAGTATTGCGATGATCGCAATCACCACGAGTAATTCAATCAAGGTAAATCCGCGTCGGACAATCGCGCCTTGTGTTTTCATTTTAACCATCCTTTCTCTTGAATTCAAAACCGTTAATCCGTCATCCTGTAGAATGTCGGTGATTATTATTTATCGTTCTTAACTTCAAGCGCATCACTGGAAACAAGCATCACCGTGAAATCAACTTTACACGCGCCAATATCCCTCTTTGCTGCGATATCCGCAGGATGGACCAGGAGATACAGGCGGTCGCCAGCGGCAACCGGGATACGCGCCAGGGACTCTACTGCGCTGAATCTCTGCTTCTGCGCCCCGATTCCAAGATTCACCTGCGAGTTCCCGCTTACCTTGTCAATCGCCCAGGACACATTGCCGGACGATGGATCGGCAATCAAGCCGTCCACGCTGACAACGCCATTGACCGGCGACATCCACCTGATCACTACCGGTCTATGCTCGCGGGGCGAGACCTGGATATCTCCAGAACGTGCGGAGTTATCCACGTTGGCTATGTAGTAGTCAAATGGTTTGGAATCGAGATCCTTACGATGGAACTTTCCACCCTTGGACAATTTTTCTGCCGCAGGCATCAAAGTGAAACTGCCGTCAAGGCGTGCATCAAACTCCTCCTTGTTGGAGAAAGCGTCAGAAAGCATATATGCCCAAATGTCGGGCATACCCTTCTTGTCCTCTATTTTTGCAGGAAGTTCCGCCAGATTCTTGAAGTCAGCCCCGAGATCCCATACAAACCCGTCCGTATAGGGCGTGGTGGGTCTTGTCCTGCGCGCTACCCCGGCAAGCGGAGGGCGGTACACTCTGAAAGCGGCAATGCCGAGCGGTGCGCCACCCTTCTCCGGAACCAGCCGCAGCACATGCCGGGTGTTTTCAATCCCCTGGATGAGCGTCACCGAATAATCCTTTGACGGATCGGCAATTGCCGGCGCCTGATAGCGGTCAATGAAAAGAGGGACAACCTCCCATTTGACCTCCAGACCTACTGGGATGGCCTTCTTGGAATAGGATCTGGCATGGGCGAGGTTCCAGCTCCCTGGCTCGATCACCACCCGGCCCGAATTGGACCTGAACTTCGCCTTGCTGCTTCCTTTCCCGTCCGGCCCCGTCACGGAGCCTGTCACTTCAAACGAGAAATCCGTGGCGGGATCGTTGATCTCCAGGATGCTGAGGGTCCATTTCTCCACGACGGGGAGGGTGTCGTGCGATATCGTTGATACTGCGGGCCACCAGACACCAGGCGCATTGCTTGGCCTGGTGAACGCATAGGCTTCGGAAAATTCAGAGGGCTTGCGTCCGTCAACCTGGACAAGAGCCGACATCCCGGTACTCCCTTGGCCTGCGTCCGGGATGGCATCTACACGGTTTCCTTCGAATGTGAGCTCCACCGAACCGTCCGCCAGCTTCCGCACGGAAGCGCTGCCGTCCTTGTCTACCGGATATTCAGTCACCAGGTTTTTCCAGGAAGCGCTCGGGAAGGCTGAATCGTACCGCAGATGCGGCTTCACCAGTTCCGCCATCAGGAAGTTCCCCCTGGCATTCAGATGTACCGCGTCCACCAGCAGATCTGCATCCTGCAGATTGTTTGCTTCAAGATACCTGCGCCACTGGGGGCGCACATCCACAAGTTCGCATCCGTATTTGGCCGCCAGCCCGCGTATTGTTTCAGCCTGCTTGTCCAGAGGGCCGTCGCTGGGCGGATTATTTTTTGACACGTGCGGAGTACGGATTGCGATCTCGGACGTCGTGCGCTTCCGCACATTGGAGATGATCTGTTCCAGCTTGCCAGTATCGCCGTAGACATGGAAGATCATCAGGTCGGGATAGAAAGGATAGAGATCCTGTTCGGCCGTCTGGATGAGTTTCGGCGCTTCAAATCCGCCTATGGCGCGATTTTCCGCCTGGATGTCGGCATAGGGATACCGGGCCTTCAGGTCCTCCACCACATTCCGCCACCAGGGCTGGGCCGTTATGGACTGCCCGTAGAAGAGGATTCTCACCTTGTTCCTCTTTTCCGCCGTACTGCCCGCCAGCAGGGACATGGTGCGCTGGATGTTCGCCCCGTATGCCGACAGCTCCTGCGGCGTAGGCGCTGCGGGCGGCGGGAACGGCTCCGCGGCGAAAATGGGGTTGCTTGCACATGCGAGAAACAGGCTCCCCAACATGGAAAATCCAAAACTTTTTCCGGTAATAATCATACTGTCTTATTCCTCTCAGAGTTCTTATAAGTAATTTCCTCTTCAAAATACGCTTTAATTTCAAACTCCCTCTGGAGGCAGTCCGAAGGCAGTGGAAGTCCTGCGGGACCGAGAATTTCCAAGCATACGTCGGCGGCATCCTGTGAATTGAAGCCTATCCGCGTGAGAGGAACTCCGGTATCCTGTTCCGGAACCGGATAGTTGCAGTGCGCCAGGACATTGATCCCCTTCAGCGCACCAGCGCCAAGCTCCCTGATTGTCTCCACGAAATAAGGGACAAGGTTGTCGTCGGCAATGACGATGGCGTCTGGACGTCTGGAGGCAGGCGCATCGAGCAGCAGGCGTATGACATTGCCTGTCTCAGGCAGCGCATCCCTGCCTATGTAATGGATCCATTTCTCCTCGCATATCAGCCCCCTGGCTTTTGCCGCCGCGACATACTTTTCCACAAAAGGCGGGATCCTGAGGAAAAGAAAAGCGACCTTCGCGTTCCTTTTTTTCATGCTTACCCGCTCGGCACATTTATCCGCAAGTGACTGGCTGTTGAGCCTAAGGGAGTATAAGGATTCAGAGGGCGGGCCGAAATGGACAATTGGAAAACTTGGGATTTTAAAAAACCTGTCGCCGGGCGACAAGTATTCAAGATCGCCGACGAATATGCATCCCTTCACCAATCTCTTGACAGCAGTCCCGTATATTTCACAGGAGTCAAGGCGGAACTCCAATGACGGTTGACGTTCTAAACTGCGGAAGACCCTGTATCCGGCCTGGTTCAAGGTCTTTTCTATTGCGTTTCCCATGGCCTGTATGAACAAGCTGCTTTCATATTCCCTCGGAATCACCATTCCAACATTGTACAGGCAGGGCGGACGCGCATCTACAAAGAGCCCTACCCTGTTCCTGCTTGTCAGCAGACCGTCCGACTTCATCTTCTCTATCGATATCTGCAAAGTAGTCTTGCTGAGCTTCAGTTCATCGATTATGGAATCATAGCTTTTCAGCCTGCCGCCAGGCAGTAATTCCCCGGACAATATCCTTCTGGCGATGAGATCCCTGAAACCTTCCTGCTTTGTCGTGGCTATCATGAACCAATCCAATCAGTATTTAGAATATATAACTGTATCGATATATATTATAATTATAAATACAGTTGGGGTTTTGTCAATAGCCAGATAAAAGATTTTCGAAGATATTATGGATCGTCCTATTTCTTCACGACAAAGACGGGACTTGCATACATGATGCCGCCGTTGCGCTGGAGCGCCCTCAGATAGAAATGCGTTGTTTTTTCGAACCGGCCAAGCGGCACATCCAGCTCTATGTCCATCTCGTTGAAAGAGCGCTGCCACACCGTGCCGCCTTCAGACACCACCTCAACTGTCTGCAGTGCATCCTCGGCACTAAGACGGATATGGGCGGTCAGTTCCGTACCGGACTGGACATGTATCTCATCACCTGCCAGGGCGCCATTTACCGTGAAAAACACCAGTGCGCGCGTGTCCCAGACCGCCCATGTGTGCCGTGACTTGAGACCGTCAAACACTGACTGCCGACTTACGTTTGAAACCCAGACGCCGGTGAGAATTACGCTCTTTGCAGGATGAATGCCGATACCCTCGCATTCTGCAAAGGCGCGGCCCGGCCATCCGCAGTGGTTGTCGGTGCCGCCTACGAAGCCGATCTTGTACCCGAGCTCCAGCGCCTGCTGGACGGAGGCATTGTTGTTCTGGTGCCAGCCCCGCCAGGCGTCGTCGTAGACCTCCCGTTCCTGGTTACCTCGACACTGGAATATCTCTACCAGGCGAATGTAGTCCTCGGGAGCACCCCACGGATATGGATGCCAGTAGGGAGAGTCGTCCTCCATCTTCCGTGTTTCGGAAACACTGTTCGCATGATGGGGAATCGCAATGAAATCATGTTCTGCATGTACTTTCCGCAGCTGCTCTACAATCTGGTCGGGACGTCCGCTGGTCACTCCGGCACTACCGCCGCAGATGAGCGGATGATCCGGTGTGGTGAAATAATAGTTCTCATGCCCCCGATCCGTACCATTCTCCCAGCCGAAAAATGTAGCAAACTCATCGCTTTTGTTGAACTCCTCCAGCGCCGCGACCGTTTCCGTCCAATTCACGCCGGTCGGGTTATGGTCGCCGGGGGCTGCGAAATCCATGTTGAGGACATCTCTGGCGCAGCGCAGCGCTTCACGAATCGGACGCTGTCCATCGCCGGACAAGTCCGTGTGCCAGTGGAACTCCCCGAAGGCGGCCTTCATCGCACCTGGAGCTGCAGGCCAGACTGGGTTGCCGGTGACGAGCAGCCTGTCCCCCTCCTTCCGTCCATTGGAGATGTTCTCTTCGGCGGAGAGAGAAGCCATGGGCATGGAAACCGTGGCCCTGGCAGTATTTGCCGGAGCGGGGAGATGCAGGATCTCGGGATCTTGAAGCTTGAAAGCCTTTTTCGAACCGGACCATGCAAGCTCACACATCTGAGGCCGCATGAACCGGCTCGGGTTGCCAAAACGGTCTTCAGGGATCACGACCGTGCGCGCACTTCCGTCGGCTCCGGACATCGGACGGCTATACACGGACAATCGTTCAACCGGACCGGCGGCGACAGACAGGCGGCATTCGGAGCTGCTCTCCTTTTCCGCATGAGGAATAGGCGCTTCCGGAGCGAAGTTGTTCGAAACATCAATTGTCCAGACGGACAGAATATTGTCGATTCCGGCCCAGATAGGAGGGACGACCGTCATCTCCATTTCAACCGCCTCTCCTTTCCGCACGCCGTAGGGAAGGTTGGCCCGCAGGAGAATACGATTTCCGTTCTGCCACATTTCGGAAACGCTTGGATGGAACTTCCACCGGAATGTGATGTCACCTTGTTTCACTATGTATTTCGCGTAACGCCAGGCCAGGAAAGCCCGCAGGCAATGGCTCCGGATCTCAAATTGCGTTCCCGCCACATAGTGCTTCTCAGGCCACCAGGCAATGCGATACGTGAACTGTCTGCACATTGTGCACCGCGCGTTTGGATCTTCAAGGATTTCTAAACTCATGATATACTCTTTCCTTCCGTTTAATTGCTCCTCTTGATTTATTCACATTTTAGCATAATTTTTAGCTGATGATATGGATTTTATAACTGATTTTATGGACTTTTGCACAAAAATGGCAATGGTTCAGTCTTTACGGGGTCGGTTCCAGGACTTCTCCCCGAGGCACGAGGGAAAAGTACGGAACTGACCCCTCGCCTTTGCAAAGACTGAGCCATTACCAAAAATGTAGGTGCCTCAATGTTTATTCCGGAAGAAGACAACATGTTTCCGCCGCTCCGGATAACCGTCTACCGGTGCAGCTGGTGCGAAGTTCGCAGCAGGGGCGATGCACATATCGCCCGCCCCACCTGGCGTTTCTACTGGTATCCTGACGGTGGCGCCGGGATTGAATTCCAGAATTCCGCCTATGAACCTTCAGGCGACCATCTGCTGGTGATTCCGCCACACACCGCGATCCGGCATCTTCTGTCCAGGCCTTGTCCACATTTCTATGTCCACGCCAAAGTTGGACAGCCCTACGATTCCCTTTCCGGACGGATTTTCAAAGTCAAGGTCAATGCAGGAATAAAGGAGCTGATGCTGAAACTGCGGGACTCCGAGGCCAGCTCAGGCATAAAACTGCTGAAGGCCTGCTCCCTGGTAACCTGGATATTGAGCAGTTTGCCGGAAGACATCTGGCCGGACAGGCCAACGGATCCCCGGCTGCTGAAAGTATTGGAACTGCTTCATTCAAACCCGCACAGGCAGTATCGCCAGCCGAATCTCGCCAGAACCGCAGGATTGAGCCGGAACGCTTTTGCAAGACTGTTCAAGATGCAGACATCGCAGTCTCCAAACGCCTATCTGGTCGCATGCCGTCTGAACCAGGCCTGCGAAATGCTCCTGTACACCGGACGGAGCATTGAAGAAATCGCAGCACTCTGCGGATTTCGCGACCGCAACTACATGTCACGTGTGTTCAAGACTAAACTTGGTACGTCTCCGGCACGTTACCGCCGCACCGGCACCGCACCGTAGAATCATTGGAGGCTTCTCGCGCCGCAATCAAATATCGAAATACAAACTTTCCTCCTTTGAAACTTGCACTGGAAGTAGGAACGGACTTCAGCCCTGTCTACTATACGCATATTGGGATACTGGAAGTTGATGTGTGTTGCCTGTCCCGGCTGGGATAGGGGAATTGGGCATATTTTGTTGAAGTATGCCATCCCGATGCTAAAGATTCGGGATGGCTCGAGGCTCTTTCGGCGAAAGAGCCATACTTGAATATCTAAGATGGTACATGCTGAAGCACGTACCTACTCCTAGAGACAGCCCGACAATAACAGTTCCTTATTGATAAAACTGCGGCCACCGCAGTATGCCGCTCTCTTCTGAGTTCAATGCCTCTTCGCGTGTTTTTCACCGGAGCATTCACCGGGGGTGGTTCCCGTGAATTTCCTGAAGGCCCTTGTGAAATAGTTCTGATCATCGAATCCGCACGCCGCCGCCACCTCCTTGATCTTTCCGGCATCCATCGCCAGCATCCTGGACGCCTGGGCTATGCGAGTCTTCAACAGGTATTGCTTGGGTGACAGGCCGCTCGCATCCTTGAACTGCCTTATGAAGGTCCTCTTTGACATCCTGGCTATTTCCTCAAGCCTGGCGAGCGGAACAGGATGGGCGTAGTTCATGTCAATGTATCTGATGGCTTCAAGGAGATGGTTGTCTTCCTCTTTCGCCGAGTCATGTCCGGAGCATGAGCGCCTGACCAGCTTGATGAGTAGTTCGGCGAACTTGGCTTCAAGCATGAGGCTGGAAGCATTGTCCATGTCCAGCCATTCCCGTTCCATTTCTTTCGCGATCCCCAGGCATTCGCAGAATTCCGCTGGCGCCAGGGCTTCCAGCATTCCCTTTTTCTTAAGGGGCAGGAACTTGACGCTGAACCCGGTCTTCCCCAGTGAATCCTCCACCTTGAAATAATGCTCCCTGCGCACCTGTATGTTCATGCGCTTGAACTTGACGGAGTTCGAGTAGCCGTGACGCGACCCTGGAGCGACTATGATAAAATCCCCCTGCTCCACGGAATGCCTGAATCCTTCGATGCAGTGTTCTGATGAGCCTGAAAGCACAAGCGAAATCTCCGCGAACTCATGGAGGTGCCGGGGGAAATCACCCTCCGCCCGGTTCACGGCCACGTTCGAGGATGAATTCCTGAATATTAGGAAATTTGTCCAGAAGCCGTATGCCGGATTTGATGGCACGGATACGGAGTGTTTAGAATTACGCGCTGTCTTCATTTTGTCATATTCATGCTATGTTATGGCATATTTGTCAAGCGCTTTATGTATTTTACATGCTAATATGTCCATGTGAAGAAAAAAATAATGGAATCCTTCAGTTGCTTCAAAAAGGAGATGTGTTACATGAAGACAAAAAACACCTTGAACCCAGAAGAGCCGAATATCCTGGCGCCGCCTCAGCATGCCGGTGCGCCTCAGCCGCAGCATGCCGCCACCAACCGGGCGTTCCAGGGAATTCCCAGCGTGGCGGTCACGCATAACGGACGGATCTGGGCCACTTGGTATGCAGGCAAGACACCTCATGAGGACAAGAACAACTACGTGGTGCTCGGCACCAGCGGGGATGAGGGCAAAACCTGGAAGGAAGTGTTTGCCGTTGATCCCGACGGGGAAGGTCCGGTACGCGCGTTTGATCCTGAACTGTGGATGTCACCCGATGGACACCTGCGCCTTTTCTGGGCACAGGCAATAGGACACGACGCCAAAATTGGCGGCGTGTGGATGATGGAGACAGCAGAACCCGAGTCGGAGCAGCCCGCATGGAAGCCGCCGCTGCGCATTGCAGACGGCGTGATGATGTGCAAGCCCCTGCTTCTTTCTTCCGGCGAGTGGGTTCTGCCAGTGTCCACCTGGCGCCAGACCGACAACAGCGCGAAGATGCTTGCTTCTGATGACAAGGGGAAGACATGGTCCGTCAGGGGCGCATGCCATGTTCCGGAAGAAGACCGTTCTTTCGACGAGCACATGTTCATCGAACGTAAAGACCAGTCGATCTGGCTGCTCGTCCGTACGAGTTACGGCATCGGCGAAAGCATTTCAACGGACTGCGGCAGAAGCTGGCCCGTGCTGGCTCCTTCGAAAATAATGCACACCAGTTCGCGCTTCTTCATCTCGCGCCTGAATTCCGGGAATCTCCTGCTGGTCAAGCATGGACCGATCAGCGAGAAAACAGACCGCTCCCATCTGACGGCTTTTGTTTCCGAGGACGACGGCACAGTCTGGAAGGGCGGATTGCTGCTCGACGAACGCAACGGTGTTTCATATCCGGATGGCCATCAGGACAAGAATGGACTCATACGTATTGTCTACGACTACAACCGCACCGGCGACCGGCAGATCCTCATGGCCTCATTCTTGGAGAAGGATGTTCTCGCCGGCAAGGACGTTTCAGGAAAAGTCAGCCTTCGCCAGCTGATAAGCGCCGGAACCGGCGGCGTCCAGGAGTAAATATTCACTGACCCATGTCCATTCAGTGAATATTTACATCTCCTTTGAAACTGCCGTCGCTTAAGACATGGAACTGTGAAATAAAGACACTAATAATAAGGAGATATGCCATGACCGGACGGAAAATAAATCTTAAGCCACTTGCCCCCGACTGGGATGGGATGCTGCGCAATCTTAAAAGAAACGAGACTCCTGATCGCGTCTATTTCCTGGAGTTCGGGATTGCGGAAAATATTATTGACAGATTTGCCGTCCGCTACGGCCTCTGCGACGTCAATTGCACGGACATGAAAATCAAGCGGATAAAGGTCCATTCTTTTCTTGGGCATGAACTTTTCCGCATATCCTTCGATGGCTGCACGTTTCCCATTCCTGCCTATCCGGAAAATACAGCCCAGTCTGAACAGTGCCATATTTCAGACTGGGCTGACTTTGAAAAGTTCGACTGGCCGGATCCAGCGAAGGCGGATTTCTCCGTGCTTGAATTCCATGAGGGGAACATTCCGCCAGGCATGAAGGTGTTCCATGTGCTTCACATCTGGGAAAAGGTGCGGGATCTCCTGGGGTATGAGAGGTTCTGCGTCAAACTCTTTGAGGATCCTCAGCTGATTGAGGCGGTCTTCGACAAGGTTGGGAGCTACTCTCTGAAAATAGTCGAGGCCGTTTGCCAGTTCGATTGTTACGGCGCAGTATTTCTAGCCGATGATCTTGGGTTTAAGACATCCACCATGATATCTCCAGATGATATTCGCCGCTACGTCATTCCCTGGCAGAGGAAAGCAGCGGAAATAGCCCATGGACGGAACAAGTTCTTCTTCCTGCATTCCTGCGGGCAGATGTATGACCTGATGCCCGACTATGTCAACACGGTGCGGATAGACGCCAAGCATTCCTTTGAAGACGTGATCCTGCCCATTGCCGAAGCCAAGAAAAAGTATGGAAAGGATATCGCCCTGATCGGAGGCCTCGATGTGGATTTCCTGTGCAGATCCTCGGAAGACTCGATTCGGCGCAAAGTCCGGGAAGTCATAGATGCATGCCTTCCCGGTGGAAGATTCTTTTTCGGATCTGGCAACTGGGTCACGGAATATGTCCCGTTTGAAAATTACGCTGCCGCGCTTGAGGAGGCGAGGAGAAGCGTCTGATTTCCGCCACAACCCGTTTTTCACAGCTTCGCTGATATTTTCAGGCTTAATTTTGTAAGCGTTAAGCTGCCTTTTAACTGCGGACAATCGAGCATATGTTCTTGGAGTATGCCGGTTTCGCCGAAACCGGCACGAGGCTTCCCGAGGCTGTTTTAGGCGCTCGGGACGCCATACTAGATTGCGTTAAATGAGGCTGACACACCCAGCTTAACGCTTACTTAATTCTGGATTGGAACGGAGCATCTCCACTCAATTCACCTCTTGCAATTCGTGGAATATTCGGTTTGGGAAATCGGTGGGGATTTGCCGTTATCTGCTTGCGGTAGCATAGCGGAGTGATCCCAGTGAAACGCTGGAAATGTTCGGAAAACCTGGAAGGATCATCATATCCGGTACGTGAAGCAATAATCCTGACAGGCAGGCGGCTGTGTTCAAGCATATCTGCCGCTTTCCTCATGCGGATCTGCTGTAGATAGCCCTTGAAGGAAACCCCGTGTGTATTGCGGAAAAGCCGGGACAGGTTTCCAGCGCTGGTGAATGCCACGTTTTTTGACAGCCAATTCAAGGTGACGTGTTTGTCAAAATGGAAGGCGACATAGGCTGTCGCGGATAGAAGTGGCTCCTTCCTGGGCGACTCAAGCTGACCGAGCTCGGCCAGTCTGTACCATATTGCGTCTATGTGTCGGGCGGCAGCTTCTCCCGCCACGTATGCATCTCCAGAAACAACAGCTTCCACCAGTGCCTCATGTGCATCAGCCAGGGACTTCAAATCGGGCCAGCACTTGCGCAACGTTTTGATGCTGAACATTTCATGTTCATCAGCCAATACTTGCCAGACTTCCAAAAGTTTTGGCACATCTGCCATGATGCAAATCTCGCGGTGAACCGCCCAGTCCCTTTTATGGAAGGCGCTATAGTCCAAAGCCATGGCGGCACGTTTAAGCTCCGTTAATTCCAGCCGCAAATTGACAGGATCAAAACCATCTCTAACACGATTGGCCGCAAGTCGCGCGGCAAAGGAATCCACATGGACACGCAGATCGCATGATCGATGCCTCGCTTCAGTATTCACATCTATTTCTGATTCCATGATAATATGCCTTTTCAATCATCAGCATGTGCCATATGACGCATTATCCGTTTGATTCGCAGTCAGCTTGTTGCAATACATCCAGGGCGCATATAAAATTCAGATATAATAGGAAAGATAATCCACACTGTAGCAATTGTCAAAAGGATGATCGCAGATCTGGATTCATCCATAACATGAGGAGGGGAAATCATGAGCGATGAGAATGCCAAATACGGCGTGTCCAGAAAAGCGGATTTCGAATTGTGGACCGGCGCGACGATGAAAAAAGGCAAGGATATCCCTGTGCTGAGAGACGTGGAATTCAGCGTCATCAAAAAATGGGAGCCTGAAGCGGACGGTTACGACTGGCTGCACGGTGTGGCGCTGGCATGGCACAAGGACAAGCTGTATGCCTCGTTCGGACTCAACAAGGGAGGAGAAAACAGCAAGGGCGAACTGGCCGCCGGGCTGGTCAGCGGTGACGGCGGACGCACCTGGGGAGAACCGTTCAAAATCGCAGTTCCCAGAGAGGATAACCTGGGCATAAGCCATGGTGTGTTCCTGTCGCACAAAGGCGACTTGCGGGCCTTCATGGGTGCCTTCCATGGAGTCCGCGGGCGCGTCCATGCCAGGGCATATCTTCTCGATGAGAAAAGCAAAGAGTGGATCGACCGCGGTATTATTGTCAATGATGGGTTCTGGCCCCTGCAGGAACCACAGAAAATGGCGGACGGCAATTGGATTATGTCTGGCATCCGCTGTGTTGACACCTACGGGCATCCTGACAACTGTGCCGCCGTGGCCATCAGCAAAGGCGATGATTTCACCCGATGGAAAATGATCGTGATTCCCCTTGCTGCACCGGTTGAACGGATGTGGGCCGAGTCCAATGTCTTTCTGGATGGCCCGCGCGTGATCAATATCGCACGCTACGAGCAATGGAATCCGCACGCCCTAGCCGCGGCCAGTGACGACTTCGGTCTTTCCTGGACTCCTTCGTGCCATAGCAACATGCCGATGACCAGTTCAAAACCCTGCACAGGCACACTCAGCACCGGCCAGCATTATCTGATCAACACCACAACGGCGGACTGCGATACAAAGCGTTTCCCATTGACCATTGCCGTGACGCGTCCCGGTGAGGCAGTCTTTTCGGAGGTGTTTGTCATCCGCCACGCCGAGTCTCCCGGAGGACCGGGTGAATCCAACCCTCAAGCAGCCCTCAGTTATCCCTATGCCGTCGAGCACGAGGGGAAACTATACGCAGGGTACTCGAATTCGGGCGGCCGCGGAGGAAATCGGAACAGCGCCGAACTGGCCATCATTCCGGTATCATCACTGACCATGGCGCCGCAATGAAATCAAATCGGAAATCCAGGAATGCTTCAATAAAAAAGAAACAGGAGGAAACATGCAGAATCTAGGCAAGAAACTGGGGCGCATTGTCATACCGTTGGCCACGCCCTTCACTGATGATGGACGCCAGGACGTAAACTACGATGCGGCAGCCGCGTTGGCGGAGCATTGTATCGCGGAAAAACTTTGTGACTCGCTG
>JBAQUG010000194.1:0-13887 GCA_049297395.1 Victivallales bacterium
GCCTGCGCGTCTGCATATGTCCCTTTTTCAGTCGTGCTGCCTTCGCTTTTTCCATATCCCCTGTAGTCGAACATCATCACGTTGTAGTTCATCCTGTTGAAGTTTTCAACAACATCGAGGCTGTAGCAGAGGTTGCCGCCGTTGCCATGGCAGAATATGACTGTTCCCCCTGGAGTTTTAGCTGGAACATACCAGGCGTCGATCTTCACGCCATCTGAAGTCGTCAGCGTCAGATCCTCGAATTCAAGCTTGAGGTCGGCAGGCGTGCAGACTATTTGACTGGTTGGGAAATAGAACATCCTCGACTGGAATAAGAACATCAGGAGCAGAATCCCGAAATACACCCCGCATGCAATTGTAATGACAGACCACATGAATCTTTTCAGGGTTAGAGTTTTTTTATCGGCCATTGGATCGAACATCGAACATCGAACTTTCAACATCCAACTTCGAATGAAATTTAATTCGAGATTCGACGTTCAATGTTGAATGTTGGAAGTTCAATTCTTTCGGTTATTCTGCTTCATTCAGGTACATCCCCATCGACTCCTGCCAGGTGGGACGTCTGAAATCCAGGATTTTGTCGATCTTTGAACAGTCGAAACGCGAGTTCATCGGACGTTTCGCAGGAGCCGGGAAATCAGAGCTGGCGCATGAAGCCAGTTCCTTGCTGAGCTTCTTCTCGGCGAGGATGAACTTTGCAACCTCGTAGCGGCTGGCGGAGCCTTCCGCCGAGAAATGGTAGAGTCCTTCAGTCTTTTTTCCTATGAGGCATAGCAGCGCCCTTGCGACATCCGCAGTCCACGTTGGAGAACCGTACTGGTCGCCGACGACTTTGAGTTTCGATGATTTTCCCGCAGCATCAAGCAGCTTGCTTATGAAATTGACGCCGTTCCTGCCGTAGGTCCATTCAATTCTTACAATTGCATGATGGCATCCTGACGACAAGAGGAGTTGTTCGCCTTCAAGCTTTGTGGCGCCGTACCAGCTCAGAGGATTTGGCTGATCTTCCTCGGAAAGTTTTTTATCTGAATTGTCCCCGAACACGAAGTCAGTGCTTATATGGATGAGATACTTGCCGGATTTTTCTGCGTATTTCGCAAGCGAAGCGACTGCGAGCGCATTGACAGCCCTGCAGGCCTCCCTTTCGGTTTCCGCCTTGTCGACAGCCGTGTATGCTGCGCAGTTCACAATGATGTCGGCCTGTGAAATCGCCTGCTGGACATCGGATTCTTTCGTGATGTTGAACGCAGGGAGGTCGAATACCAATACCTTATGTCCTGCCGATTCTGCGAGTTTCGCAAGATCCGAGCCAAGCATTCCTTTGCCGCCAAGTATTGAAATGACACTCATTCCGGAGGATTCTCCTCGACAAGCTTGGAAACGTGGGAAAGCGATTCGAAAGTTCCTGCATCGCTCCACCATCCGCTCATGCTGCTCCAGCTCATTGTCCCGCGACGGATGTATTCATTATTGACATCTGTTATCTCCAGTTCGCCGCGTCCGGACGGCTTCAAGGTCCTTATGATGTCATAGACCTCGCCGTCATAGAAGTAGATTCCGGTTACGGCCATGTCCGACTTCGGATGCTTCGGCTTCTCCTCGATCGACACGACTTTGTCGCCATTGACTTCTGCAACCCCGAACCTATGCGGATCCTTGACAGGCTTGAGGAGGATATGGGATCCTTTCTTCTGCCTGAGATACTTTTCAAGATAGGGTTTCATCGAATCCTGGAAGATGTTGTCACCCAGGATCACAGCTACAGGCACTCCGTGCGCGAAGTCTTCCGCGAGGCTCAGGGCCTGGGCGATCCCGCCCGCCTGGTCCTGGACCTTGTATGTGAAGCGGCAGTTGAAATTCTTCCCCGAGCCGAGAAGTCCGACAACATCGCCCATATGATCGACTCCGGTGACAATGAGTATGTCTTCAATGCCAGCCCCGGTCATTTTCTCGATCGGATAATAGATCATGGGCTTCCTGCCGACAGGCAGAAGATGCTTGTTTGTGACATTTGTAAGGGGGCGCAGTCTTGATGCGGTTCCACCTGCGAGTATGACGCCTTTGGCTATGTTCGAGGGTTTGATGTTCATGATGTTCCTGTAATTCAGTTTTTCTTATAGACAGCTAAATATAATCATCGAAGGGGCAAACTTCCTCAATTGTTGCTTAAAAACATACAAATATAATTTTAAGAATCTACGTGGAACCAATTGAACATGGCTCTTTAACACGATAATGTTTACCGACATAGTAGGGGATGGCCGGGGTAAGTTTGTCGCGGCGTATGGTAGGACTTGTCCTACCAAGGATTGCAATAGACGTCTACACCAGTTAAATTTGGGGGAAGAAAATTCTATTCGGAGGGGTGCCCATGGGAAACACAGTCAACAACGTGATCAAGAAATACAATGGTGACGAGACCAGGCTGATGGATATCCTGATGGACATCCAGTCCGAGCTTGGATATCTTTCAGACTGGACCATAGAACAGATCTCCAAGGCTTTGGACATTCCAAAGGTAAGTGTCGAACAGACAGTTTCATTCTATCATTTCTTCACAAAGGAACCCCGGGGGAAATATACGGTTTATTTGAACACAAGCGTCCTGGCGGTCTTCTTCGGGCGTGACGAGGTTGCAAGGGCTTTTGAAGAGGCTGCAGGCTGCAAGTTCGGATCTGTCACAAAGGACGGCCTTATCGGACTCTTTGACACCGCCTGCATCGGGATGAGCGACCAGGAGCCTGCGGCAATCATAAACGAGGAGGTTTTCACTTGCCTCTCTACTGCAAAGGCGAAGGCGATAATTGCTGGAATGAGGGCTGGAAAAGCCGTATCAGAGCTGAATGGCGGGAAATATGGAGACGGCCAGAATTCAAGCCCTCTCATACGTTCCATGGTCAACAACAACATCATGAAGAGGGGGGAGGTTGTCTTTGCGGACTACATGCCTGGGTCTGGAATCAGAAAAGCCGTAGGCATGAGCTCCAATGAGATAATCCAGCTGGTAAAGTCCTCGTATGTACGCGGGCGCGGCGGTGCCGGTTTTCCCACAGGAATGAAATGGGAGGTCGCGAAGAAGGCGCATGGCGATGTGAAATACATCTTCTGCAACGCAGATGAAGGTGAGCCGGGGACGTTCAAGGACAGGGTGATCCTCACTGAATTCCCATGTCTTGTCTTTGAGGGAATGGCGGTTGCCGGCTATGCAGTCGGAGCAAAATATGGAATCCTCTATCTGAGGAACGAATACCGCTACCTCAGGAAATACCTGGAGGACATACTTGAAAAGATGCGCGATGATAATCTCCTGGGAACATTCATCGGCGGCAAGCAGGGATTCAACTTCGACATAAAGATACAGTTCGGCGCCGGAGCATATGTGTGCGGCGAGGAATCTGCGCTTATAGAGTCTGCCGAAGGCAAACGGGGCGAGCCTCGCGACAGGCCTCCGTTTCCGGTTGAAAAAGGCTATCTGCAGAAGCCGACTGTCGTTAACAATGTTGAAACACTCTGCTCGGTGGTCAGGATCCTCATCAACGGATCGGAATGGTACAACAAACTCGGGACAAAGGAGTCGAAGGGTACGAAGGTCATAAGCGTTTCAGGAGACTGTAGGAAACCGGGAATCTACGAGATTGAATGGGGTTTTACTGTCAATGACATCCTGAAGATGGTGGAGGCTTCCGATACCCAGGCCGTGCAGGTCGGCGGACCATCGGGTTCATGCATAGCTCCGAACGAATTCCCCAGAGAACTCTCATATGAGGATCTTGCGACCGGAGGATCCCTTATAATCATTGGGAAGAAACGCGATCTGCTTGAGGATGTCGTCCTTAATTTCACCGAGTTCTTCAGGGATGAATCATGCGGCTCATGCGTACCATGCCGCGCACTCTCAGGAATGAGCAAGGTCATTCTGGAAAGGATAATTGAGGGCAGGGGAACTGAAAAGGATGTCGCAAGCTTCGGCAAATGGCAGTCCATAATGAAGAAGAACCGCTGCGGGCTGGGGCAGACGGCGCTGAATCCGATCGTGACGACGATTAAGAATTTTCCGGAAATATACAAAAACAAGATCAAGGTCAAGGATGACAGGTTCTGCCCGGCGTTCGACCTTGGGAAGGCCGTGGCTGACTATGATGCGGCAACTGCGGAAGCGAGGTGAACGATGTCGACCTTTGTGAAGTTTACGATTGACGGGGTTGTCTGCATGTCGGAGGAGGGCAGGCAGCTTGTCGAGGCCGCCGTCGAAAACGGGGTCTTCATTCCGACCCTCTGTAATTATCCCGGAATTCCGCCGAAAGGTTCGTGCCGCATTTGCACTGTCCTGATAAATGGCAGGCCTGCTACGGCTTGCACCACGAAGGTTGCCGAAGGCATGGATATCCAGAACAGCATTCCAGAGCTTGAGGAGTTCCGCAAGTCGGTCGTGGAGATTCTTTTCGCGGAAGGCAACCATCTGTGTCCGTCCTGCGAGAAAAGCGGGTTCTGCGAGCTCCAGGCGCTGGCATACCGCTACAGGATGGCAGTTCCGGAGTTCCCATACATGTTTCCGAACCGCGATGTGGAGTCATGGCATCCTAGGATCATGAAGGATCACAACAGGTGCATCCTCTGCAAACGCTGCATCCGCGGAATCCACAACAGCGAGGGGAAACCCATCTTCGATTTTGGAAAAAGAGGAGACAAGCTTGTGATCAACATTGATTCCGAAACATCCAGGAATATCAGCGACGAGCTGGTGCAGAAGGCGATGGACATGTGCCCGGTAGGCGCGATCCTGAAAAAAGAGAAGGGTTTCGATGTGCCGATCGGCAAGCGCAAGTATGACTTGGCACCTATCGGAACAGAGGTCGAAAAATAAAAAATCCGGAGAAGTCTTATGCCTAAGAAGATAGTAGCTACAGCGTCCCTCGCAGGATGTTTCGGATGCCATATGTCGTTTCTCGACATTGATGAACGGCTTTTCGATCTCATACAGATTGTTGAGTTCAACAAGTCGCCGATCAACGACATAAAGAAATTCTCCAGGCAGTGCGACATTGGCCTCATCGAGGGTGGATGCTGCAATGACGAGAATGTGCACAACCTTATTGAATTCAGGAATCACTGCGATGTCCTTGTCTCACTCGGCGAGTGCGCCATAATGGGCGGTCTTCCTTCTCTCAGGAACTGGATCCCCCTGAAGGAATGCCTGGAAGAGGCGTATCTGAACGGGCCGACGGTTGCAGACTGCAATGAGAAGAAGATCATTCCATGTGATCCTGATATTCCGAAGATCCTCGACAAGGTCTATCCATGCCATGAAGTCGTCAGGATTGATTATTTCCTCCCGGGTTGTCCACCCAGGGCCGACCTCATATGGAATGCATTATATGCGCTGGCTACTGGAAACAAGCTCGACATGCCGTACGAAGTTTTCAAGTTCGACTGATTTTAAAAAGTGACCGAGATTCCAAGTGCCCAAGCTGCAAAGTTTTAAAATGATTCTTTTCTTGGCCACTTTGACACTCTGATACTTTGACACTTAAATATATGAGGGAAGATTATGCCTAGGAAAATAATAATAGAGCCGGTGACACGAGTTGAAGGGCACGGCAAAGTCACGATACATCTCGACGACAACGGGGAGGTATCCCAGAGCCGCCTGCATATAGTTGAGTTCAGGGGCTTTGAAAGGTTTGTCCAGGGGCGTCCTTTCTGGGAGGCGCCGGTACTTGTCCAGAGGTTGTGCGGCATATGCCCTGTCAGCCACCATCTTGCCGCAGCAAAGGCGATGGATGTGGTTGTCGGGGCAGGGGATGGGGAAGGACTGACGGCTACCGCCGACAAGATCAGAAGGCTCATGCATTACGGGCAGATCTTCCAGTCGCACACGCTCCACTTTTTCCATCTGGCATCTCCGGATCTCCTTTTCGGTTATGACGCACCTCCGGAAAAGCGCAATGTGATTGAAGTCGCCATGGTGAACAAGGAACTGGCGATACAGGCCGTAATGATGAGGAAGTTCGGACAGGAAATCATCCAGGCTACTTCCGGTAAGAAGATTCATGGTACCGGCGCCATCCCCGGAGGCGTGAATAAGAGCCTGACCGAAAAGGAACGGGATTTATTTTTAAAAGGCCCTGCGCCAATGAATGCCGACAAGATGGTGTCATGGTCGCAGGACGCGCTTGCCTTTTTCAAGGATTATTACAAGAAGAACAAGGATTTCATCGACAATTTTTCCAAGTTCGAATCCAACCATCTCAGCCTTGTCAGGAAAGATGGCGCGCTTGATCTGTATCATGGCGTGATGAGGGCGGTAGATGCCAATGGGAAGAAGATCCTTGATGATGTGAATTACCAGGAATATCTCAAATATATCCGGGAGGAGACAAAGACCTGGACCTATATGAAGTTTCCCTATCTCATTCATCTTGGCAATGAGAAGGGCTGGTACCGAGTAGGTCCGCTCGCCAGGCTCAATACCGTTGATTTCATCCCGACCCCTCTTGCGCAGAAGGAGTTCGAGATATTCAGGAAAGCCACCAATGGCAGGCCCAACGACATGTGCATGCATACTCACTGGGCAAGGCTCGTTGAAATACTTCATTCCGCCGAAATGATGCGCGATCTGCTGAAGGATCCGGATATACTCGGAACAAATCTGGTTGTCAAAGGGACAAGGGAGAAGGAAGGAGTAGGTCTCATTGAAGCGCCGCGCGGAACCCTTTTCCATCATTACCGTGTGAATGACAATGACCAGATTGAAATGGCTAACCTGATAGTTTCCACGACCAACAACAATGAACCAATGAACAGGGGGGTCAACTTTGTGGCGAAAGCCCTCATGACGGCCAAGAAGGAAATCACTGAAGGCATGATGAACGCCGTCGAGGTCGTGATAAGGGCATATGACCCATGCTTGAGCTGTGCGACCCATGCATATGGCAAGATGCCGTTGGAGGTTTCATTGCATGGCCCTGACGGCAAAATGCTTCAGAGGAGGATGAAGTAGGTACGGCCCTTTAGGGTGTGCCATTCTTAAATTCATGGGCAGCCTAAAGGCCTGTCTACTATACGCATATTGGGCATGTTTTGTTAAAGTATGCCACTTTCGCCGAAAGTGGCGCGAGGCTCTTTCGGCGAAAGAGCCATACTTGATTGCATTAAATAAGGCTGATACGTCCAGCTTAACGCTTGCAAGAATGCGTATAGAAGATAGGCCTATAGGCCATCCCTACTCAGAATATGCAAATATACATACTGCCACTAAACCAATACATATTGTTTAAAACATGAAAACACACGCTAAAGTCGTGAACACCAACAAGAACATATTCAAGAAGAAGAAATCCTCGCAGGTTCTGATCTACGGCATAGGAAATCCGTCACGGCAGGACGATGCGCTGGGGATACTTTTCACGGAGCTGATGCGGGAATGGGTTGAATCAAAAAAACTTCCCAACATCTTCTTTGATTCGAATTACCAGTTGAATATAGAAGATGCCCTGTCCATCTCTGAAAAGGACATCGTCATCTTCGTAGATGCATCACGGGAGGCCGTAGAAGACTTCAATTTCAGGAGGCTCAAAGGATCGGACAAGATAGCGTTCTCCACCCACTCGATGGATCCTGAATCTGTGCTTTCACTGTGTGAAGATCTATTTGAGAAGACGCCGTCCACATATCTGCTCACAATAAAAGGGTATGCCTGGGATCTTGATGCGCAGTTGACCTGCGGGGCAAGGAGGAATCTGGATTCAGCCCTGGAGTTCATGAAGGGAAATCTGAACAGCTGGCAAGGCTAGAATTTCATTGACGGCATGTTGTTGTTCTTTTCCCAGTCGGACGGGCGGTTTATTGGATAAGTCCTGATACTGTTCTTCTGGTTCTGTGATGATTCACAGCCGGTCAGGCATGCTATTTCCGCCACTATTAGAAGGCTCAGGACAATCTTTACAGCATTTTTCATCATTATATTCACCTTAAATAAAAAAGCTGCCATAATGGCAGCTTTTTAGTTAATCTTGTGTAATGCTCCTCAGAAGAAAAGCATTTCATATACTTTCATTTCCGATATCTGAAAGAAGAGCGTAACCACGATAAGTATCAGAGTTACAATTGATGTTGCTGTAAATATTTTTGATGAAAACATGATTCTTAACTCCTTATGTTAGTTAGCTGCCGGTGCTGCATCCGCACCTTTGATTTTTACAGGTGCGGGAGCATTGGCTTCAGCTTTGGGTTCCGGAGCAAAGAATACTTTGTCGCCAACAGAAACTTCTCCGTTCCTGAGATCAGGAATAATATCCCCGATCGCGCAGTTGTCGTTCACTTTTGTGATCCTGATCTTTGCGATATAGTCATTGTTCCTGCATACCATCAAGACCTTGCCTTCAGGAAGGGGAACTGGAATTTCCTTTTTCTTCTTTCCTTCAGGAATTGATACCTTGCTGTTCTTGCCGAGATCAATGACGACAAATTCCCATTTGTCGTTGACTTCTATGATCTTGCCTTCAAGCTTCTTGACAAGTTCCTCTGCGGCCTGGGGAATCTCATTGACTTCTCCGCCTTCCTCGATTCCCATGGCCTTCTTGTATTCCTTCTGCCAGTGGGCGACATCTTTCTTGAGCTTGTCCGCATCCTTGTTAAGAGCCTCGATCTTGGCGTTTGCCTGGTTGAGCTCATCTTCGGTCTTGGCGAGTTTTTCCCTTGTAACTTTCAACTGAACCTTGGTCTCCTCGAATTCATCTTTCACCTTCTGCATTGCAGAAGCTACGTTCGTGAGTTCCGAGCCATAGTCATCGCCGCCGAGTGAAGGTTCGCTGATTTTGAAGATCCTGCAGATCTTGGCGATATGTTCACCGTATGCGTCGGCGCGTTTCTTGAGCTTTTCGACCTTTGCCGCGAAATCTGCAAGCGGTGTGCCGTAGTTGTCAAGGTTCTTCAGGGTCTCCTTGTCGACAGTGAATCCCATTACAGTCGCTGATGCGGCGATCTGGTCGATGATGGCGTTGTCCCTTTTATTGACCTTCTCAATAAGAGCGATCATCTGGGCTTGCTTCTGGCTGTAGGAGGGAAGGCCTTGGAAGCCTGCGGCCGGGAACTGCTCAGGAAGTTCAAGTTTCTGTCCTACCGTGGACAGCGCTATCCCGAGGAAATCCCTCTGTTTCATGATATTCTGGGTCTCAATCCTGACTGGAGCGAGCACGGTTTCAAGGTTCTTGTAGTTGTTATGGTAGAGTGTTTTCTTTTCATTTTCGGCGAACTTGGGATCTTTCTTCGGGTCGAGCTCGAGTTTTGCGTCGGTGATGTTCTTGGCGCCGTCGTACGCGCTGTTCACGTCCAGTGTCTTGACGATGTCGACGATGAATGTCGCCATCTTGTCGCCACGGAACCTCAATTCCTCTCTTTTAAGGAAGAGAAGGCATCCGAATATTACTGAGACGATTGCAAGCACAAGGATCGTGATGTTTACGATTCTATTGAGCATTCCCATGATAACTGTTCTCCTGAGTTAACTCTAAATTGTATTATATATTTATTTTTGAGAAAACAACTATGACAAAATAATATACGTACAGGGTTTGTCAAACATGTTCATAGTATTTTGTAAAAAATATTTTAATCCCACAAATTGCCAGTCTTGCCAATCTTTATATGATTTTTTACATTGTAAATGCGAAAAATAATCGAACCGGCTTTATATTGTAAAGTTTGCAGTTTTAAAATGCCAGTCTCAACAGTTATGGAGGAGCGTCTTGGACGATAGATTTCCAAAAGCGACATTGCTCAAGAAGGACTATATCGCCTATCTCGCGGTTGGCCTGTTCATATTCGTGATAGTCTTTGAAATCCTGCTTGTCGTATGGCTGCCGAGAAAGCTGCATTCGAGTATAATGTGGGAGGATCAGATTGCCAGCGAGGAGATGGTCGAGCTCGAAGACCTGCTCCGCGCCTATATGGTTGACATCAGGAAACATCAGAAGGACATCGACGGGGAAATAGCTCTTGTCAAGGGCAGCCTCGACGAGATAGCAGGCTATCTGAGGGAGCACAAGGACAGGATGTCTAGAAGCCAGATCGATGACATCAACAGGCAGCTCAAATATTTTGAGAGCATATACAGAAGCAATATGAAACCGGGAAAAAGCTTTATAACTACTGAAAAGATAGACTCGTCCAGATGTCTTGCGAAAATGCTGGACTCGTCAGGTGCAGGCAGGGATAAGGCGAATCCTGAAAAGAACGCAGGAACAGGGAAATGACAATAAACAGGCAGAGGCTTTCCAGGATAATCAGATCGTCGGCAGGCAGGAAAATCGCAGTGATAGGAGATCTCATGCTGGATGTCTATGTGTGGGGCAAGGCCACAAGGATTTCCCAGGAGGCGCCGGTGCCGGTAGTTCAGGTGAAGAAACAGACGGAGACCCTTGGCGGCGCCTCGAACGTCATGAGGAACATCGTGTCCCTCGGCGGTGAAGTGAAGGCTTTTGGGGTGGTCGGCAAAGACGATGCAGGCAGGAAACTCAGAAAGCTGATAAGGGATCACGGTATTGATGACACATTTGTCCTTTCAGACCCTTCGAGGGAGACAACGCAGAAACAGAGGGTCATGGCTGGGGCGCAGCAGCTTGTAAGGATCGACTATGAGAGGATGGAGCATGTTTCAGGTTCGATAGGCGGTAAAATAGCGGCGGGCCTTGTCTCAGCCATCAGGAGGGGCGAGATCCATGCGGTTATTTTCGAGGACTATGCAAAAGGCGTCCTGAACCGATGCCTGGTCGATGAGATCAACGCTGCCGCTCTCGAAAACGGAGTTGTGACAGCCCTGGATCCACATCCGAGCCAGCCGCTGGAAATCAAAGGGCTTACTCTGATGACTCCGAACAGGCTTGAGGCCTTCGCCCTCTCAGGCACATACCATAAGGAGCCGGTGAGACCTGTTGAAAAGGACAGGGCGCTTGCCGAAGTCGCAGGAAAGATCATGGGAGCGTGGGATCCTGAACACCTGCTAATAACATTGGGTGGAGACGGAATGGCTCTTTTCTCGAAGAATAAAAGATGCCTTGTAGTGCCGACAAAGGCCCGCGAAGTGTTCGATGTCTCCGGCGCGGGCGACACGGTGATAGCCTCGTTCGTGCTTGCGCTCCTCGGTGGCGCCAGTCCGGCTGAGGCGGCCGAAATCTCCAACCATGCCGCAGGTATCGTCGTTGGCAAGATAGGAACAGCTTCTGTGACCGTCGATGAACTTTTCCGAAGCTTTTTTGAGAGGAGCTGATTTTGAACAAGGCTGTTTTTCTTGATCGCGACGGTACGATAATGTTCGATTCGGGCTACATTTCCGATCCGGATAAGGTCGATATTTTCGAGGAGACGGTTGAAGCCCTGAAGGCTCTTAAGGAAGCCGGATACCTTCTCGTGATCGTAACCAACCAGTCCGGCATTGCACGCGGCTACTTCACCAACGATGATTTTGAAAAAGTAAATTCCAGGATGGGCGCACTCTTCAAAGAGCACGGCGTCATGTTTGACGGTATCTACATGTGCCCTCACAGGGATGAGGACCGGTGCACGTGCAGGAAACCGCTTCCAGGACTTATCTTCAAGGCCGCCAGGGAACTTGACATTGACGTGCCGATGTCATTCATGATCGGCAACAGCAAAAGCGATGTCCATTCGGGAATCGCCGCAGGATGCAGGCTCAATTTCCTGCTGGGCGGGGAAAAAGGCAGCCTCGCCAGGGACAACACCCTCCTGGTCGACAGCATCTCTGCCGCCGCCGAGATAATACTTGCTATTGATGGAACTTTAGATAAAATGGAAGGGGGGCAACCATGAGATCCGCAGCGATAATTCCAGCCAGGTACGGCAGTACGAGGTTTCCAGGCAAGGTGCTGGCCGATCTTGACGGCAAGCCGATAATAAAATGGGTGTACGAGAGGGCTTCAGCTTCCTCGGCTGATTATGTGTTCGTCGCCACCGATGATGAAAAGGTCTTCAAGGCGGTCGAGGCGTTCGGCGGGAATGCAGTCATGACTTCCCCAAATCATCCTTCCGGTACCGACAGGATATACGAGGCCGTTACAAAAAAATGTCCGGATGCGGAAATAATCATCAATGTCCAGGGAGACGAGCCGCTCCTGCCTTCATCGGTAATTGACACACTGATCAAGAAGCTGAAGGCCGACAATTCCATTGAAATGGCTACTGTCGCAGTGCCTGTGCAAAGGGCGGAAATCGCATCAAACCCCAATATTGTTAAAGCTGTAATTGACAAGAACGGGTTCGCCCTGTATTTCAGCAGGGCCCAGGTGCCTTTTCTGAGGGAAGGCGGGGCGGACATGCCGCTTTACCGGCACTGGGGGATTTACGCATACAGACGGAAGACGCTCGAGAAATTCATCGCGCTTCCTGAATCTGAGCTGGAGAAATGCGAGAAGCTTGAACAGCTGCGAGCCCTGGAGAACGGAATAAGGATTTATCTCGTCATTGCCGATTGCCAGAGCATCGGTGTTGATACGCCCGAGGATCTTGAAACAGTGAAAAACTTTCTGAAGTTAAAGGGAAAAATCTGAAATCAGGGTTATTTTGGTATATTATGAAAAAAATCAGACTTCCATATAATGTTGAAATAGGCTCGCGCCTTGTCCTGATAGCGGGACCTTGCGTGATCGAGAGCCGTGAAATCTGCTTTGAAGTCGCCGGCTTCCTCAAGAAGCTGAGCTCAAGACTAAGGATACCTGTTGTCTTCAAGGCGTCATATGACAAGGCGAACCGTTCGTCGGCTACGACATTCCGCGGACCGGGGATCGACGAAGGGCTCCAGATACTCGGGGATATCAGGCATGAGTTTGAAATGCCGGTCGTGACCGACGTGCATGAGACCGCCGAGGTAGAGAAAGCCGCGAAAGTCGTGGATATTCTCCAGATACCGGCGTTCCTGTGCCGTCAGACAAGCCTTCTCGTGGCTGCCGGAAAGACCGGCAAGGCTGTGAATATTAAAAAAGGCCAGTTCATGGCCCCTGAAAATATGAAGACGGCGGTTGAGAAAGTCAGGAAAACCGGGAATGACAAGGTCATGCTGACCGAACGCGGCACCACTTTCGGATATAACAACCTGGTAGTCGACATGAGAGCTCTTGTGATAATGCGGGAAATCGGTGTCCCGGTAGTTTTTGATGCGACTCATTCCGTGCAGCTGCCAGGCGGCCTCGGGAACTCTTCAGGAGGCCAGAGGCAGTACGTATTCCCCCTTGCCTGCGCGGCCGCTGCGACCGGAATAGACGTCCTTTTCCTTGAGATACATCCGCGTCCTGAAAAAGCCCTCTCGGACGGTCCTAACTCCCTTGACTTCAGAGCAGCGGAGGAAGTAGTGAAAAAAATAAAGAAACTTCATGAATTTAAAAGAAAAAGCCTCTAAGATAAAAGCTGTCGTCCTTGATATCGACGGTGTCCTCACTAATGGACAGATAGGATATTCCGGTTTTGCAGAACAGGAGATCAAGTTTTTCCATGTCAGGGATGGGCACGGAATAAAACTCGCCAAGCGTGCGGGACTCAAGGTCGGCGTACTTTCAGGAAGGACCGCAGAAGCGAACAGGAAGCGTGCGGCCGAGCTTGAATTCGATTTTCTCTATCAGGGAAAGAAGGACAAGAAGGCGGCTTTTGAAGTGCTTTTGAAGGAACAGCGCCTGGAGGCCGTTGAATGTCTTTACATAGGTGATGATGTCGTAGACATACCGATCCTCATACAGGCCGGAGTGGCGGTTACAGTCGCTGATGCTCCGGAATATATGGACGAATACTGCGATTTTCGCACGAAGCTCAAGGGGGGCGAAGGCGCGGTGAGGGAAGTCATTGAAATATTATTGAAGGAAAAAGGGCAATGGGATTCAT
>JBAQUG010000195.1:0-8275 GCA_049297395.1 Victivallales bacterium
CCGGCTTCGCGGGGACTTTTCTTAAGGTAGGGCGGTCTCGCCGAGACCGCCGCGGACGCCTCGGCGAGGCGTCCCTGCCTAAGACACGAAAAATACAATTTCCTATACGATTTAATTAAGTATTTGCTTGTACCTCATTTCATAAAATCAAATGTAGTTAATGCCGCAAGGCATGTTCTTAAGTTGGCCAAGTCCCGATGAGACTGGCATCTTCGAAGCGCCTTTATCATAGGAGATCTTGGTTCCTTTGACAAATGAAATCGCTCTTTTCCTAAAATATGATTCAACACCATCAGGCAAAATATCGTCAGCCGCTTTCTTACTATTATTAAAAAAACATTCTGGAAATATTTTCATTTCCTGTATTGCTTTTAAAAAATAATGCCATATAATGAATCATTGATTCAACGTTGTATCATATTAATCGCAAATACAGGCTGCAGGCATATATGACCACTATAAAAGACATTGCGAGGAGGGCCAGGGTCAGCTACACCGCCGTATCCATCGTGCTTGGCGAGAGAAGCAAGCCGGGCCGGGTCAGCGAGAAGACCCGGGCAAGAATCAGGGACGTTGCCGCCAAAATGGGATACAGCCGGAATGCGGTCGCGACCAACATGCGCCATGGCAGCACTAAAATAATTGCATTCATCTCAAACGACATTTCCCAGGAATACACATCCAAGGTGCTTGAAGGAGCATCAACGGCTGCTGACATGAATCATTTCTTCTTGAAGCTGATCACTGTCGGCTACGATGAGAGCCTGAAGCCCTCCCTTGATCGGTTGATGGAGCAGCGCCCTTCAGGATTGATTGTCCGCAACCTGAGCGCCCCGCAGTTGAAAGCATTATCCAGCAGCGCGAAATCGCATGGGATACCAACAGCGTATGTTGAAAACTATGCAGGGAAACCTGGAACTGTCAATGTATTTTCAGACGACACCGCTGGAATGCAGGCCATGGTGGAACATCTTCATGCTCTCGGACACAGGAGGATCGCGCATATTTCCAACGGCCTGAATTTCGGGTTTGCTGCACGGCGCTACGAAGGCTTCTGCCGGGGAATGAAGAATTGCGGATTAGCGATTGACGATACCCTGCTGTTTGAAGGTCTATACGGAGCAAAACCGGAAGAGTTTTATGCGTTCATCAAAAGAACAGTGTCCGGCAAACCTCTGGCGACGGCGATCTGCACCTGCTCCGACTTCCAGACGCTGGCGGCGATGAACATTGTCCAGTCTTTAGGAAAAATGGTACCGGCGGATATATCAATAACCGGTTATGGCGGCCTGTGGCTTTGCCACAATAGTTTTCCAACCTTGACCACCGTGAAGCAGCCGTTTGAAAAAATGGGCATGGCGGCGGCGGACAATCTGATAAAGGCGATACGGGGCGAGCAATTCGAATCGACAATACAGGTGCCGACGGAACTGTTGATTCAAAATTCCAGCGGCCAGGCGAAGAAGGGCAGTGCCCGAGAGCAGAATCGGTGAATCGGAGTTGAAGAGTGTGGAGGTCGAAAGTAACCACAAAGGCACGGAGACACTAAGGGGGAGTTCGGGAGTTCGGAAATATGAAAAGCTAGAAAGTTTTTTTACTTAAAACACGGGACTGAATGAAATATGATTAATACATGCACACAGGCAGATAATGCCATGAAGAAAATGTTTCATGACGGGCGCAACTGGTTTTTTGAAAAACGCTTCGGGTTGTTTGTCCACTGGGGATTATACGCGGTAAACGCCTGGCATGAACAGGAACAGTTCCGCAAAGGCCTATGTAGACACGACTATACGCATCTGATCGGCAAGTTCAATCCAGTCAATTTCAATCCCGACCAGTGGCTGGACATTGCGGAAAAGGCGGGAATGCAATATCTCTGTTTTACCGCAAAGCACATTGACGGCTTTTGCATGTGGAATACCAGGCAGACGGAATACAATATTACCAACACTCCCTACCGCAGAGACATTTTCGGAATGCTGGCCGAAGCCTGCCACAGGCGCGATCTCCCCCTGTGCATTTATTATTCCGTACCTGACATGAACTGCAAATATTATCCCAACCAGGGACGGAGCTATGAACTGCCCGGCCCGGAACAGGGAGACGAGCCGGATCTGGCGAAATACGTTGAGTTCGTCAAGGCGCAGGTTACCGAGCTCTGCACAAACTACGGGAAAATCCATGGGTTCTGGTGGGATGCCAACTTCGGTACGCTGAAACACCAGGACGAATCCGTAAATAAGATCATCCGCTCGCTCCAGCCCGGAATCATCATCAACAACCGAGGCTTTGATGACGGAGATTTCTCCACGCCGGAACGCGATTACGACGATGCGAAACTCGACGGTGTGAAGGCTTATGCCAAGCCGACAGAAGCCTGCGAGTCCATCGGCTCGGAAAGCTGGGGATATCGCAGCAATGAAGATTATTTTTCAGTCGGCGCTCTTACACGGAGCATCACCAAGCACATGGCCAAAGGCGGAAATTACCTGTTGAATGTCGGACCGCAGGCCGACGGCACATTCCCTGCGGAAACCGTCAGGATACTGGAAAAAATCGGACAGTGGCATCGGCGAGTCGGAGAGGCGTTCGAACAAGTGGAGCTGCTGTCGCTGACCTTGGACAATGGCAAAGTGCTGCTGGGGCGGAAAGGCAACGCGCTTTACGTCTATCTGCTGGACGCACCACGCAAGTCCGGCGTGGTTCTCAAGCCGCTGGATATTCAGCCAAAAAAGGCGATGTTATTGAATAACGGGCAGGAATTGAAGGCCAAGGTTGAGATTATGCCTTCCATGCATTCGGAACACAAGGCGTACCTGCATGTATGGGACATGCCGGTTGACGAACTTTCGAACGAGGCGGTCATTTTGAAGTTGGAATTTGAGGAAGGAGTTACAGAGGCACTGAGGTGAAGTTCGAAAGTGCGAAAATGCGGGAGTGCGAAAGTTTTATGGAGAAAGAGAGCTTGTGGGTTTGTGAGTACGTGCGTTCAAAAATGCTGGAGTTCACAACTTTCTTGTCCGCCGTATCATCTTAGCGAAGGCGGAAGTCGTGTCTTGATTAAAGGTAACACTGCCCGAGGCAGGAACGGCGAATAAAGGAACGCCACCAACTTGGTGGCAATCGCCAGTAATGAAAGAAAGAGAATGCCGGCAAGTTGCCGGCGATCCAATATGGAGAGGCAGAATGAAAAGGATAAATCAAATGACACATAAAGAGCGTTTTTTTGCGACTGTCGCAAGAGCGGACGTGGATCGTCCGGCATGCTGGCTGGGGCTTCCTGTTCCGGATGCCGTCCCCGCATTGCTCCGGCATTTCAAGGTCAGCAGCATAGACGAGTTGAAGATGAAAATCGGCGACGACATCTATCCTGTGGAAGTCCCGTACCATCACCCGCCGGCGAACCACATCGCCTGCGCCTTTGATTTTGCGAAGAACCTGCACGGCGGCGATTATGAGGAACGCACGCTTACCGCCCCCGGGTTCTTTGAAGACTATTCTGATCCGGATGCGACAGAAGATTTTGAATGGCCCGATCCCGCCTCGCACATGTCCTTGGACGAGTGCCGCGACGCGATAGGCAAGGCGCCTCCGGACATGGCTGTAATGGGAATCATGTGGTCGGCCCATTTCCAGGACGCCTGCGCCGCGTTCGGCATGGAAACAGCACTGATGAAGATGATGACGGAACCGGAGATGTTCAAGGCGGTGATTGACAGGATCACCAGATTCTATCTCAAGGCGAACGGAATTTTCTATGAAGCCGGAAAAGGCCGGCTTGACACCGTACTGATCGGCAACGACTTCGGCAGCCAGAACGGATTGATGCTGTCTCCGGATCTGCTCCGGGAACTGGTTTTCCCTGGAACAAGAAAACTGATAGAACAGGCGAAATCCTATGGCCTCAAGGTGATCCACCATTCCTGCGGCGCGGTCGCCGATATAATTCCAGATCTGATCGAAATGGGGGTTGATGTCATCCATCCGATCCAGGCTTTGGCGGCGGGCATGGATCCGCAGGACTTGAAATCCAGGTTCGGTGGAAAGGTGTCGTTCTGCGGCGGCGTTGACGCCCAGAACCTGCTTGTCAACGGCACACCCCGGGAAATAAAAAACAAGGTGGATGAACTTAAGAGGATTTTTCCCAGCGGACTGATTATCTCCCCGAGCCATGAGGCAATCCTGCCGGATATTCCACCGGCCAATATCGGGGCGTTGTTCAAAGAGGCAATTTCCACAGGAACCCACTGAAATCAGAGAAAAGGAGGATTATAGTGAAAAGAGCAGAATTGGAAATCCCGGAAAGTGAAATATTTCCCTCATGGAAATATTTCACGCTCATTGAACTCCTGGTGGTGATTGCGATCATCGCAATCCTGGCGGCGATGCTGCTGCCTGCGCTGAAAAACGCAAAGGATCTGTCCCGTGAGATCTCATGCGTCAGCAACCAGCGGCAGATCGGCCTGGCCTGGCAGATGTACGGAGAGGACAACACGGGATCCCTTGTCCCTTTAAGCATTGCAAACATCGATCCGATGCAGAATGAATATTGGCCGGGCCACTTGCTGGACTATCTGAAACTGAAAAAGCTTCCCGCCAGCAATCTGCGTTTCGAGAAGAACGGAACCGTCTTTTTCTGCCCGGGACTTCCCGGCAACAGTACCATCATCTACCAGGCTTCCTACGGCATGAACTCCTATGCGGTCGGCGGCAACGACGCTTTCGGAAACCAGGGATACAGGAAACACAGCCAGATCAGGCTCCCGTCAGCCCAGATGTTCATCACCGACAGCCATTGGTCCTCCACCGATCTTGCAAATGGCTGCTACGCCGTCTCCGGAGACAACGCCGGATTTAACAGCTATGTTGATTTCCGACACAACCATAAGGTCAACATCGCTTACGCAGACGGGCATGTCGAACCAGCAAGAAGGGGGCAGATTTATCAGAGCAACTGGTATGACACCGTACCATGGGGCTGGCCAAAATAGAAGCGCATAAGTAAAACAGAAAGGAAGGATCTCGTATGGCATCAATCTTTTTCAAAGTGGTTTTGAATCTCATATTTATCTTATCGGTAACGGGCCCTGTTTTTTCAAAGGATGAAACTGCAGCGCCTGCGGAGCATCCACAAAAAGGCATGGTCTGGGCATGGGTCATGACCGGTTTTCCGCTCAGCTACGACTATTCGGGGTTGAGGGATCGCCCCCTCTGGACATGCTCCGGTGATGAGCTTGAGGATTGCAGGACTATGATATTGGCTGGAAAGAGAGCCGGACTTGATGGATTCATGATCCAGGGGAATCCTCGGAAGCTCCGCTTTGAGGCAGGTTTGAAGCAGGGGGGGAACTGGCTGAAGGCCGCTGAAGAGCTGGACTTCAAGATAGCGTTTGAAATTGAAATGTATTATGCCACAAAGAATGAAGTCTCCGAGTGGATAAGGATCACGTTCGAGAAGTTCCATGACAGTCCCGCCGCATACAGGATCGACGGCAAGGTTGTCTATTTCCTGTGGCTGCGCCAGTCCATGCCAAAAATACCCTTTGACGTAGGGCGCGGCGAGGGAACCTTCCCCGCTGAGGACTGGGCGGATATCCTTCGCGGCGCCAGGAAGGACACGGGCGGAGGAACGTTGTTCTACGCCGACATGTTCGACAGTGTCAGAAATAGTCAGCCAGGCGGCTACACCGGATATGAAAAAGAAAAGATTCTCCCGCTGATGGACGGCCTGTGGGATTTCGGCGGACTCCATGCCCAGATAATGCTCAACAACGGACCTGTTGACAAGGTCCTTGGAAAGATGCAGGACTACTGGGATGACTCGAAGGCGGCGAAGATGAATTTCCTTGCAGGACTCATTCCCGGATTCTGGAGGGAAGAGACCCAATGGTATGTCAATCCCCACGGCACGTCATACTACCGGACTGTCTGGGACAAGATACTGGAGATGCACCCGTTCGGCGTCGTGGTGCAGTCGTGGAACGACTATTCGGAAGACGCGCAGATACAGCCAAGCGCCAGGACGGGCTACTGCCTGGCTGAATTGACAGCCCACTATGCGGATCTATATAGGGGGATTGCTCCAAAGCTCCATCCCTCGCGACGTGTCTGGATAAGCCAGCCCCTGGAAATCCACAGGGGTGAAAAAGCGTACAGCGAATTTCTGAGCCTGCCATCCAAAGCGCACGGCTTCACCATCAAGGGCATGTGGGTGAACGAAAATGGACAGGCCCTCGCCTCATTCAACAAGGAGTTCAGCACTGCCGGTCTTGCTGCGGAAATTCCTGAACTGCCTTTCTCCTCATACGGTGATTCAAAAGCTGTTCGAATTGAGGGGACAGTCTCCTCCAGCGCCAGCTCCCCGACCGAACCCTTCACTACAAAATGGATATGGATCAATGGAATAAGCCGTTTCGACAAGTTCACCTCGCGGTATCTTCTTGAGACCGACAGAAACGGAGACTGCTCCATCAAGCTGTCCAGACTTGATGATGGAAAATTCCATTTGGATGTCACAAACTCCTCCCAGGGCAGAGCGTCCCTATGGAGAAAAAGCTCCAGGAACATCGGAGAAACTCCGGCAAAGCCGGAATTGCTGCATACATTCAAGCCGTCTGATGAAAAGAGTGACTGGGCGGAGGGGAAAACTGGCATCGAGTTGCGGTACTTTGAACTGGACCACCCAGACTGGAACATCTCCATGTCCGTCTCACAGGGAAAACTTTCGGAGTGCAGGAAATTTGGCAGAAGGGTGGATTCCCTGGAGGCCGACACGAAAAGAATCTCCTGGACTTCTCCAAAACTGGGCAGGATTGGCCTTTCAACTGCGAACAGCGCATTCGAAGGAGTGGATGCCGTATGGAGCGGTTTCTCTCCGGACGCAAATATTTCCATAAACGTCAATGGCGTCGAACATGTTTTCAAGGCATCCGCCCTTGGTACAAGACCTTCCGTGCCGCTTGACAGGGATGGATTCCTCATGCTCAGGAGCAAGACTCCATTTTCGTTGTCCAATGGCACTATTGACGGGGGACAAAAACAGTTCACGTTCTCATTGCCGAAGGAGGGAGCCTGCTCCGGCGATATGATCTGGGCAGAACTTGACATGCTTGACGGAAGGATATTCCAGTCGCTTCCTGTCTCCATTTCGGTGCCAGAATCCACTACGGCCCCATTGAAGACATGCTACTACGACCACGCGCAGTCAAAAACCGTGGACATCCTTATCGGCGGGGATCAGGCTTTGATATTGGACTGGGAGTTCAATTCCCAAGACGGTTCTCTTGTTGGAGACTCCTCTGCATATGATAACTTCGGACGTTTCGGCTGCGTATTCAGCTCGTTCTTCGTAGGTACCCAGGCTCAGAAACCCAAATGGAACGCAGGCTCCCTTGCCTTCGACGGGATCGACGACTTCGTCGCCATTCCTACGGGAGCAATGCCGGAAGGGGGCTTCACCGTGTGCTGCAGAATCAAAACCCGTCCCACCGGCAAACTCCAGACACTCCTGATGCTGGGATATAGCATCTCCATGCAGATCGATCCCAATGGATATCTTCTCGCCAACATCGGCTCCAACAGCGCCAGGTCGTCCAAACCGCTTGGCGAGGACTGGACGGAAGTCTCATTAGTCTACGACATCGCTTCCGTCCGGCTTTATGTGGACCGGAGCCTGGCAGCCTCCAAGACTGTTCCCGGCAACACCCCTATTCTATTTGCCGGTGAAAGGCTGCTGGGGATTGGATACAACGCCGCCGCACCTTTTGCCGGAACAATCGACTATCTCAAGATATGGGCGGCCCAGATCCAGCCTAGCGACACCCAGCCGTTAACTGAAAAAGGAGGAACAAAATGAGGATGACCTGCATAGCCGCCGCAGTTGATTCACGGTTCAGGCTCGCCGTTCCCGTGTACGGCTGCGGTTTCATCCTTGACGGAACCGCCTTTGCCGGAAGCGTACAACGGCTCGGTAAAGAAAAGGCCGGGCAGTGGATGGATTGACGGAGCATGCCGAACTCGCTTCTACACCGTAGGTTCAGGACTCCATCTGGTGGTACGGCGGACAGGCATGGGTCACAGAGAATGCCCCCCAACTTAAGGCCAGTAGATAATAATGTGTCGCCTCCCTGCGGGGACTTGCTGTCTATGTAATTCGTATTCTCCCAAGGCTTACGCCTTTGGGCTACAGGATTACACCTCCTGCGGAGGCTATTATAAAATGAAGCGAACCACCTTTTTATATTCAGCCCTCGCAGAGGGTGACATATTGTCC
>JBAQUG010000196.1:0-12057 GCA_049297395.1 Victivallales bacterium
TTTCCCCTGGAGCATAGGAATCCTTGTCGGCGGCGACAGTTATCTCGTATCCCCTGTTTGTGAGGACGCTTATCTGCGCCGTGCCGGTGTTGTTGTCCTCCTTTATCTCCTCGACTTCATTATATGCATCGGCAAGCACATGGATGGTGTGGGTTTCGGAAGTAGGCACGGCCCATTGGACGCTGACGCTTGCCGAAGCCTGTCCGTCCAGTGACGCTATTGCCTGGTCCGCGCCGATTTTCTGGCCGCCCTGGTCGGGATTCCCGTCGTAGAACGCGACCTTGAACGGATTCTTGACATCGCGGATGTCATTGTTCTTAACGGTTGCTGTAATCGTGATTGTCTCGCCCTGGATTGGAGAGGAGTTGGAAAAGCCGACATTGGACACAATCAGATCCGAATGTGAAATCTCCGGAACCGCGCGCTCAAGGAAAAGAAGGGCGAAGCTGGTGAGTATTATTGAATCCATCCCATATCCGTCGCTTCTGTCCCATTTTCCGTCCGATTGCTGCTCGGACAAAAGAAACGCCGCTCCGTCCTTGTACCAGTCATGTTCACCTATTTTTTCAATCAGAGTTGGAATGCTCATGGTTCTTTCGAGGGAGTATAGATAGTAATATGTCCAGGAGGAATCGTAGTATCCGGGATTGGATGTCACGGTATAATGGTCGTTCAACCAGGTTATCCCCCCTTGAACTCTTGAATCATTGTCGGGAAGGCCGAGAATTCTCAATGTCATCGCTCCAGCGCAGGTCATGCTGCCGTATGACCCGCCCCAGTAAGACTGACAATTATAGTTCCATCCCCCGTCTCCATTCTGTCCCGACGTCATTCTCGCGATGCCATGCTCCTTCACATATGGAGGAACCTCAATCCCCCATTGGCTTGCCGCATACAGTCCAAGGTAGCCATATTGAGAATTGGAGAGATCCCCGTAGGTGAACATGCCATATGGATCCCCCATCCAGGAGCCCTGCTCAAAGTAACCGCTTATGAGCGAATTCGTCAAACCCTGGACGCGGCTGAAATATTTTGTCCGGTTGTTCGTGGCCTGGTAGGCCATGATTACAAGGGCCGGAGAGTAGGCGCTGTATTCATATCCGCCGCTGTAATTGTCGATGAATGACAGCCCTTTCGCAACAACAGGATCGTCTTCCGTGAGTCCTGCGTGAAGGAGGGCAAGCATTGCAAGCGCTGAACCTCCATAACCCCATGTGAAGGAACCGTCTCCTCCCTGCGTTGTTTTCAGCCACGCGACACCCTTGTCTATGGCCGCTTGGATTTCGGGATCGGTGACAGGCTGGATTGCCAGGCTTGGCAGGACTGCGAGCGTGACCGGGGCGGTGTTGTTGTAGTCATCCGTCTCTGGAAGAACCCGGTCAGTATCGGCCTCGATGTAGAGAGTATGTGTTCCGACTGCGGCGCACCAGCCAAGCGTGGCCTCGACAAATCCTCCTGGAGGGATGCTCAATTCCAGATCGCGGGCGACCTTTATTCCGCCTCCGACAGGCGGCCCCTGGTAAAGTCTGATTTTCACCTTGTTCGCCGCTCCTTCTCCTATGTTCCTGACTTTCACTGCTATTTTTACAAGATCGCCCGAACGGATGTCGCCCTGCGGAACTGTTATTTCATTCTGATCAATGAATATGTCAGGGAGAGGCGCAGACAGGACTTCGATGCCGGCAAAGGCGGTATTGTTCCCTTCGTCCGATTCAAGGATTGTATTTGATGGATCCACTGAGACATAAATCCTGTGATTGCCCGCAGGAAGAGCCGTCTCAAGATTCGCCTTGGCATGTCCGCCCGGAGCAATTCCGGAGAATGCCAGATCTCCTCCGAGCCGGGCTCCGCCCTGACGAGGATCGCCGTCATAGAAGCGGACAAGTACATTGTTCGCGCTGATGCCGCCCTGGTTGACGATTTCAGCGCTTATCGTGAACAGATCAGTGGCCGTCGGTGCCGGATTTGAAAAAGTTATGCTGGCATTCTGAATTGCAAGGTCTGACGGGGACTGCGGGCTTTCCACCACAGTTATTGATTTAACGGCCTTGTTGTTCTGCTCATTTATTTCGGAAACGTTGTTGTCCGGGTCGGCGACAACAAATATTACATGCGTTCCCGGAGTCAGCATGGCCTGGAATCCGATTGTCGCGGTTAACTGAGGACTAAGATTGTTGAATACAATATCGTCTCCGATCTGCGTTCCACCATCGGAAGGATTTCCATCGAAGATTGCGATTTTCAGAATCTCAGCCTTGGTTCCACCGATATTTTTGACTGAAGCATTGATTGTTATGACATCAAGATTGGTCGGATTGGAGCTGGAGAAGGAAATATCGGAATCCTTTATCTCAAAGTCCGGAGGCAGAGAAATCGGCGGAGCAACTGTGACAGAACTGGATGCGATATTGTTGCCTTCATCAGATTCCGGGACGGTGTTTTCCCTGTCCACAGCAATGTAAATCGAGTGTGTTCCTGCAGAAAGGTATGTCGAAAGCGTGAGATTTGCGGTTCCTGAAGGTCCCAGGGAAGGTATTATGAATCCATCCCCCATCTGGATTCCACCGGAAGCGGGGTTCCCGTCGAAAAATTCGACTTTCGCATTGCTGGCTGTTCCAAGCCCATTATTTTTCACATTCGCAATTATGGATACAGGCTCTTCAGCACCAGGGGATGCGGGCGAAAAAGAGATGTCGTTCGCGGACACTGCCAAATCCACATTCAGCGTCACATAGACCTTTGCCAGATCGGAAATCGCGCTTTCCAGAGTTCCTCTTTTCGCAACGGCTGTTATTGTGTTTTCGCCTTCGTCAAGCGGAACTCCTGAAGCTGAAAAAGCCCCTCCCGGAGAACCAATCTCATAGTCGTGGAGGATCGGAGTCGCATTCGGGTCTTTGCTCTCAAGGCAGGCCTCGATTTCAAGATAGCGGTCCGAATGCGAGACTATTCCGCTTCCGCTGACTGCGTAGTATGGAGACCAGACGGATCCCGCAATTGCTTCAACTGTTGACGCGGAACGGCTTCTGAACTTCACCGACGTTCCGGCGGGAGTGTCGGCATTCCACGAAAGCTGTCCCCATACGGAAGGGCTTCCGGCATCGAAGATCTTCCTGTTGTAGCCTGACAATCTGCCGGAGACAAGCTTCAGGTCTCCGGGAGAGGAAATCGGATCGACATTTGAATTCGCCGTACCGTTTGATGACATCTCCCCTTCCCATTCAGGATAGAATCTTCCGGCGCCGGAATTGTATAGCAGTGAAACTTGTCCGGCAGATAGTGCGCAATTCCAAATGCTCACTTCATCAATTGATCCTTTCCAATATTCTGACCAGCCGTCCCAGTAGGAGCCTATGCGAGCGGAACCGTCCGATCTGGGCACTGAAGTATTCGCGCCAGAAGAGGTTCCACGGGCGACGCCATCCACATAAAAGGATATGCTTCCTGAAGAGACGGCCACAGTGTAATAGTGCCAGTCGTTGTCGGAAAGAGTAAACGAAGAATATCTATAGTTGTCATCATATATCATAAACTTGTTTTGATAAACGCTGATAGTAACCCTCGGATTTCCTCCTTCCCATAATTCATGCCAGCCGGCATCTGAAAAGTCCGCCTTGCCCCATGCCGATAATGACCATGAAGTTCCAGTGCTTCCCATGCCGGATATCCCCACATAATCATCGCTCCCGTCAAAATCCAGTCCGCTGGCATTTTTTCCGGTTGTCCATGTCGCACCGTTGATGGTTCCGTTGTCCATCCCTCTGGCATCCGAGGCAACTGCGCCTGTGTTCTCATCCATTTTCCAATATGAAACAAGGAAGGAATCAAGATCAGAGAGACTGCCCGACATCCAGTCCGCCTGCGAGGTTGCAACTGTCTCATTAAGTCCGTTCACTGCCTGGACAGTTGCGCGAAGCGTCCCGTTGACTGAAACTTCAACATTGTCTCCTGCTGTGGCTGCACCTTCAATCGTGCAGGTCTGAGCGGAGACGTATGCGGGTGTCAGGCTTGTGGCAGGAGATGTGACAACCGGCTTTGCAGGAATATCACTTTGAGGGGTCAGGGAAATCTCCTGGGAGAATCCGCTCTCGCTTCCATAAAGGTCGACAGCGGTAAATTTATAGGAGTAGCTTTGGCCGTTTGTCAGACCTGAATCAATAAACTCCGTGGAAAGAAGCACAGAATTTGTTATTTTTGCTCCATTGCGGTAGATATTGTATCCAAAAATATCAGGTTCCGTGCTGGCAGTCCATGAGAGATAAACTGTCCCGTCGGCCGTATTGCCTGTCAGGTTTTGCGGAACCGCAGGAGGCAGGTTTGCAACTGTCACTTCCTTTGAGGCCGTATTGTTTTTTTCATTCGGCTCTGGAATCTGGGAATAAGGATCGATCTTCACTGTTATATTTCTTGTTCCTGGGGGCAGGATGGTAGTAAGCTTGAACGAATATGTTCCAAGTCCGAAAACCTTGTCAAGGACAAAATCATTTCCCAGCTGGGTGGTTCCATCGAACAATTGGATGATCGCGTTCGCGGCTACGGTCTCGCCCTTGTTTTCGATCAGTACGCTTATTTCAACCTGGTTCGGGAAAGATGGATTTGAAACATTAAACGTTATGTTGTCGGCAATGATTTCAAGATCGGCCTGGGAAATCTGCGCGGGTGCTACTGTCAGTGCGGCAGACACCGTATTGTTTTCCTCATTACCTTCCATTACCTTCTGCAGGGGATCGGCTTTAACAAATATTTCATGGGTTCCGGCCTGAAGATAGACTCCGAGACGGACAGTTCCGAAAGATCCGGGAGCTATTGATGACAGTGCCAGTTCAGGACCTATCGCAGTTCCTCCGCTGGCGGGATTTCCATCATAGCATTGTACACCAACGTTCTGGGCGGCGCTTCCGCCTATGTTCCTGACTTTGACCGTTATTAGTATCTGGTCGCTGGTCAGGGGATTTGAAGGGGAGGACGTTATGTCCGTGGCGGCGATTTCCAGATCGGGAGGTTCCGGGAAGGGGTTATTGTAATAGAGGTTGAGGCATCTTGCGGCAATGGCGGTCTGATATATGTCCCCTGAGAAGCTTCCATCGGCAAGCTGGCGGCCTTCGAGCCAGGCAAGAGCGCTTGTCATTGCCGCTTCGGGCCGGGTTGTCTGGAGAAGCGAAATTATGCTCATGGCGGTCGCGGATATGTCCGCAGGATCGCCCCAGGAGCCGTCGGCGTTCTGCTTCGATTCAATAAACGCGGCTCCTTTGGAAACCATCAGGCAGACATTGGTCGGATAATAAGACTGCTTCAGCTGGTATTCCCTTGCCGTTGACAATATCCAGCCTGAGACGATGATGTCCGAAAAGCCAGCCTCCGCGTCTTTTTCCTGGAGCGTCCATCCCCCGTCGGCTTTTTGCATGGCGCCGAGGTAATCCAAGGTCTTCTCCATCGGGGTTCTCTCGACTGATCCGCATTCGACAAGGGCCCGCAGGGCCATCATCGACATCAGGGGGCCGCTGTTGTATCCTTTGCTGATCCCGAATCCGCCGTCGGCGTTCTGGAACGACAGGAGCTTCGCCCTGAGCGCGTCGGCATTCCCGTTCGAATGGGAGAGGACATAGAGGCTTCTTGCGATCCCCGCAGTGTTTTCCGGACTGATGCTTGTCGTCCAGTTTACGGCCTTGTCCAAGAATTCACCGCTATTTCCAGCATGATAGAGAGTGAGGAAGGATTCAGGGGTATCGGTCGGCTGCTTCTCTCCGGCGCCCCATGAGCCGTCCTGGTTCTGGTTGGCGATGAGCCACTGGCGGGCTTTTTCAAGATCCGCCCCCTGGGACATCAATGAGCAGAAGATAATTGAACAGATTATAAAAAGGTGTCGGGCGCTGCGCACGCCCCGGATGAATCCCGTATCCATGTTGAGCCCCCTATGTTGCGTATTTTATCCGGCAGGAAATGAAACTGATAACCACATAAGCATAAAGACGTAAGGATATACCAATGAAAAACATAGTCAAGCGGAAAAACGCAGGAATTTTGTTGAAAATACCCTCCCCACGTTCTCATATGCCGCCTATGGACTTAGAACCCGCTAAAAAATAACTTGGGCATTTGACGGGAGATACAGGCGGTAAATATTCACTGAACCATGTTCGTTCAGTGAATCTTTACATCTAATAAAACGCGAAATAAACAGTTCTTCCTATTTTATTTTGAGTACGGATTTAGTAAACGAGCGTAGTTTACTGAATACGTACGACTGCTGTGGCCGCATCAAACGGTTTCAGGTTCCCTTTAAATGCAACCACTCAATATTTTGATTATATGCCTGGCAAGGTGTTCGTCAATTTCATTATGCCTTGGGACAGGTTGCTTTTTGCCGGTTTTGGGATTCATGTAAAGATCGTGATTCCCTCCGTGCCTGACAAAAACACATCCTGCTTCACTAATCTTTTTGACGAGTTCTTTTCGCTTCATACTGTAAGAGCAAGTTCTTTGATCTGATGTTCTTCAGGAACTTCATCCATTGTCATAAGCAGATAGGCGTCCCTCATATTCTTTTCCAGTTCCTCAAGGGTTTCTCCCTGAGACATTATATCTGGATGTTCAAGAAGTTTGCCAACCCAAAACCTTTCTCCCTTCCAATAGATCATTCTCATTTTTGTCTTCATATGAGCCTCGCACCTTTTATAATGACTGAAATATAGTAGGGAATTTGAATCTTTCAAAGAAATGACGTTTATGAGATTCTTTATTTTCTCATGCAACCGAGAACTTCAATCCGTCTTTTCCTGCATCGATTTTCAATGCCCCCTTTTCTGGAAGTTCGCCGGAGACGATCATCCTTGAAACAGGAGTCTCGATCTCCCGGACGATGACGCGTTTCAGCGGACGGGCCCCGTAGACCGGATCGAATCCGCATTTCGCGAGATGCTTCTTCGCGTCCTTGGAGATGGTCAGGGATATCTCCCTGGACTTGAGCCTGTCTGCGAAATTCGCAATCTGGATGTCGACGATCTGGAGCAGGTCATCCTCGGTGAGTGCATGGAATATCAGGACTTCATCGATCCTGTTCAGGAATTCCGGACGGAAGTGATGCCTCATCTCCTCTGTAAGCTTCTCTTTTATCTTTTCGGTGTCGCCATGCTGTTCCTGGATCAGATGGCTCCCGATGTTGGATGTCATTATTATGATTGTGTTCTTGAAGTTGACAGTCCTTCCGTGGGAATCTGTCACGCGTCCGTCGTCGAGTATCTGCAGGAACACGTTGAATACGTCGGGATGCGCCTTTTCAATCTCGTCGAAAAGTATCACGGAGTAGGGGCGCCGTCTGACCGCTTCAGTAAGCTGTCCGCCTTCGTCGTATCCTATATATCCCGGAGGTGCGCCGATAAGCCTTGACACAGTATGCTTCTCCATGTATTCGGACATGTCGATCCTGATCATTGCCTTTTCGTCGTCGAAAAGGTCTGCGGCGAGTGCGCGTGCAAGCTCGGTTTTGCCGACGCCTGTCGGGCCGAGGAATATGAACGAGGCGATCGGGCGGTTCGGATCCTTGAGTCCTGCCCTGGCCCTGAGGACAGCGTCTGCGACAGCATCAACGGCTTCGTTCTGGGAAATGACCCGCCTGTGGAGGCTCTTTCCAAGCGTCAGTATTTTCTCTTTTTCGCTTTCGACAAGCTTCCTTACGGGGATGCGGGTCCAGCGGCTGATTATTTCAGCGATATCCTCGTCGGAAACCTCTTCCTTAAGCAGGGATGCGGCTCCGGTGTTTTTCTTCCTGAACTTTTCTTCGGCGGAAGCTATCTGTTTTTCCAGTCCGGGTATGACGCCGTAGCGGAATTCTGCGGCCTTCTCAAGATTCTGGTCGCGTTCGGCCTTCTCGCAGGACTGCTTTGCCAGTTCGAGGCTTTCCCGCAATGTCCTGAGTTCGGCGACGGCTTTCTTCTCGTTCTCCCAGCGGCTGCGAAGTTCGCGGTTTTTCGATTTGAGCTCATCAAGTTCGACCTCGATGATCTTCAACCTTTTCGCGGAAGCCGGATCCTTTTCCTTCTTGAGCCCGGCGATCTCGATTTCCAGCTGCATTCTCCTGCGCTCGACTTCATCTATCTCGGTCGGCGAGCTGTCGATCTCCGTGCGGAGCTTGGCGCCGGCTTCATCAATAAGATCGATCGCCTTGTCGGGGAGGAAGCGGTCGGAGATGTAGCGGTCGGACAGGACCGCGGCTGTGACAAGTGCGCTGTCCTTTATTTTCACGCCATGGTGGATCTCGTATCTTTCGCGGAGTCCGCGCAGGATGGAGATTGTCTCTTCCACGCTTGGCTGTGAGACGAGGACAGTCTGGAACCTGCGTTCAAGCGCAGCATCTTTTTCGATGTATTTTCTGTATTCGTTCAGCGTTGTCGCACCTATGCAATGCAGTTCGCCGCGGGCAAGCATGGGTTTCAGCAGATTGCTGGCGTCGACCGAGCCTTCGGCGGCTCCGGCTCCGACAACTGTATGGAGTTCGTCGATGAAAAGAATTACTTCACCGGCCTTTTCGGTGACTTCCTTCAGTACGGCCTTGAGCCTTTCCTCAAATTCCCCGCGGTATTTTGCACCGGCAATGAGGGCGCCCATGTCAAGAGCGACTACTTTCCGGTTCTTAAGGCCTTCTGGAACGTCTCCCCGGATGATCCTGACCGCAAGGCCTTCGACTATGGCGGTTTTCCCGACTCCTGGCTCGCCGATGAGCACCGGATTGTTCTTTGTCCTTCTGGAAAGGATCTGGATGACCCTCCGGATCTCCTCGTCGCGTCCAATTACAGGATCAAGCTTGTCCCGGCGGGCGAGTTCGGTGAGATCCTTTCCGTATTTTTCCAATGCCTGATATGTGCTTTCCGGATCCGGCGATGACACCCTGGTGCTTCCGCGTATTTCCTTGAAAGCCTGCATGAGCTTGTCAGATGTCAGGTTATGTTTCGTGCCGATGGAACTGCATTCCTTGTCGGACTCAATGAGCGCGAGAAGCAGGATCTCGGCGCTGACGAATTCATCCTTGAATTCGGAGGATTTCCTTTCAGCGTTTAAAAGGACGCTGCTGAAATCCCTGGAGGTATAGACTTCCTGGGCTCCCGGGCCGTCGACCGAAGGGGTTTTCTTCAATTTCCTTTCGATGTCATCGGAAAGGGAGGAGACGTTGACTTTCAATCTTTCAAATATAGAGGGAATGATTCCGTCTTTCTGGCCGCAGATTGCCGCAAAAAGATGCAGAGGTCTTAATTCCTGGTGCTTGTGTTCAACTGCAACATTATGTGCCGACTGGAGAATCTCTTTAGATTTGTTTGTGAACTTTTCAATGTTCATGTAAAATACTTCCTCCTAGTAAAATGTGTTTTTTATTTTATTAGCAAGAGCATTGCCAAAATGTCAATATATATTATAACTGCTTTGCAGATAATATAATAGGGATTTTATATATTTGCAAGCAGTGTCATTGTGGCACGGTCTCTGAAGTTCTTTTGCCTTGTTTTATGGCGACATCGTGACGCACGGGGAGATTTTATCAATATTTTTTTAATTTCTGGTATAATGGGTCTATGGCAATCGTAAACATCCATTTCTGTGGTATAGTATCTTAAGGGGAACGGGAGAATGCAATGCGCGTAAAATCCAAGTGTTTTGTCCTGCTGGAAATGCTGATAGTAATTGTTTTATTGCTTGTACTCTCAGCGTTCATCTTCCCGTTCCTTGCAGGTAAATGAAAATCAGGAGAATTAAAAATGTCTTTCATATCAGGAAAAAGCGGAATCGACGTTTGTCTTCAGAGAAAAGACAAGGAACAGATAGTAGCGGATTTTTTTGGCAAGGTCGGAATCAATATCAGGAAGCTTCTTCTTCTTCCTCCGGACCTCACGCGCTTCAATTCGAACGCCGGAGAGATCACCGAGATCATCTATGAGATGTTTTCGCCCAAGGGCGTGAAGATAGACATAATGCCAGCCCTAGGCACCCATTTTGCAATGACGGAAAAGGAACTCCGCGCGATGTTCGGAAGCAGGATCCCTCTCGACTGTTTCAAGGTGCACGACTGGCGGAACAGCCTCCAGCTTCTCGGAAAGGTCCCCGGCCCTTTGATAAGCGAGTGGTCCGAAGGCAAGCTCGACTACTCAGTCAATATCGAGGTCAACAAGATTCTTTTCGGCCAGTACGACATGATCCTCTCGATCGGACAGATCGTCCCCCACGAGGTTGTCGGCATGGCGAACTACACGAAGAATGTCTGCGTCGGAGTCGGCGGACAGGACACGATCAACAAGTCCCACTTCCTCGGGGCCGTCTATGGAATGGAGAGGATCATGGGAAGGATCGACACCCCTGTGAGGAAGCTCTTCAACTATGGCGCCCAGAATTTCATGCACGACCTCCCGATCTACTACGTTCTGACAGTCATGCAGAAGAACCAGAATACCGGCAAGATGGAAATGAGATCGATGTCCATCGGCAATGACATGGAGACTTTTTCCGATGGCGCGAAACTGAGCCAGAAGGTGAATCTCGATCTTCTTGACAGGCCGCTCAGGAAAGTCGTCGTCCATCTGGACCACGAGGAATTCAAGAGCACATGGCTCGGTAATAAGTCGGTGTACCGCACGCGCATGGCGATGGCCGATGACGGTGAACTCATTGTTCTTGCGCCCGGGCTGAAGGAGTTCGGCGAGGATCCTGAGATTGACAGGCTGATAAGGAAATACGGTTATCGTGGTACTCCTGCAACTCTCGATGCGGTCAAGAAAAACCAGGAACTCCAGAACAACCTGAGCGCGGCCGCCCATCTGATCCACGGTTCAAGCGAAGGAAGGTTCAAGGTCACCTACTGTCCGGGACCTGGGATGAGCCTCGAGAACATGCGCAGCGTCGGATTCAATGCCGAACCCTACGGGAAGATGTCGGAGATCTATAACCACGCGAAACTCAAGGACGGCTTCAATGTAATGCCTGACGGCGAGGAGATCTTCTTCATCAGCAACCCCGGCCTGGGCCTCTGGGCGCTGAGGGAGAAATTTTCCTGAGGCAGGGAAATTTATTAGGCGACATCCTGGTCAGGCATGTTAGATGCCGGATGGGTTAAGATACTTCCGCCTATGGGCTGGACTCCATAGCGCCTAAGGGTCCGCTAAAAAAATAAATTGGGCATTTGCTGGCGGATATTTGACGATAGAGCAACGTGATAAGCGGTCGGAAGAACGCCAGCCCTTTGGGACGGGAATCCATGCATTTGTCTTCTTCGTTGCTTCACCCTTCACGTATGCCCGATACGCTCAGGGAAATAGGACACATGTGCGATTGGACAACAGGATTATTTTATTTATAAGGCAAAAACAACTTGGCGGTTGCCAGTCAAGCTATCTCCATCCTGAAGAAATGGCAGCTCCATGGCTTGAGATCGACATAGATACCCTTGTCGACCATTTCACTGCCGAGACGGTCGTATTTTTCGCCATTCATGGAATCTGTAAGCCGTAAAACCTTCCCGCAGATGTCGTCCCATTGGAGCCTTACCATTCCCTGCGCGATTGAATCACTGAAATTGATGATGATCAGATATTTGAAGTCGTCCTTGCGCCAGGTCCAGGCAAGGAGGTTCTGGCAGCTGTTGTTGTCCGGCCAGCCGCGGATCTCGCAGGTCTGCCAGCTCCCGTTCCGGAACACGTCCTTGTTGATCTGGGATAGAAGATTCAAGTAGAAGGATTTGATGTTGGCGGCTTGCTCATTTTCTAAAATAGTAACTCGGTCATTCCTGGCCGGTTTTGATTCGCGGGCTGGAAAGCCCACGTTGCTTTTGCCAGTTCCCTCGGGGGGACGCCTTCCAAGAAAGACGGGGGCACGAATCCTGCGCCCTTCAAACTGGCCTTCATGGAAAAGTTTTGCGCCGGGAAGTGTGGAGAGTATGACAGCAGCCATTTTCTCCTTCCCGCAGGTGAAAGAGCTTGCTGCGCGCGGTTCGTCATGATTTTCAATGAAGCGTATCATCTTGTCCTGATACGACATGTCGCCCAGGAGGTGCTGTCTTACATCTTCGGCGCCGTTATGCTC
>JBAQUG010000197.1:0-8524 GCA_049297395.1 Victivallales bacterium
ATATTCCAACGGGAAGGGGGGTATTTAATTAAAAAGATTCAAAACAGCAACGACAACTTATTCACTTTTTCCTTCTCAAACAATATCAATGCGTTACATTACTACATTCAGATTAATTTTAAGATCATCCTCATCGGAATATTTTCCCTGTATTTCATAAAGAACAAAGTGATAGGGATATCCTTCTGGCTCTGGATGATCATTCCTCTTATATTCCATTCATTCCTCATAATATACCATATAACCCCTCTAAGATATGTACTTTTGCTTTTTCCGTGCATCTACTTGGCAGCTGGTTCACTCCTAGGTTCATCGGATAGGAGGTTCCTTTACCTTTTCATCCCTTTTGTCCTTGCAAATTTCATTCTTGTAGCTCCTGAGTGTCCAGGAACCTATGCTCCAATATATCTGGGCTACAAATGGCATTTCATCATTCCAGTGGCAAGCGTGATAACTGCATGGATACTATCCAGGTACATAGGGATATCAAAAGACAAGACGATCTGCTTTACAGCTTTCATGTTTCTTTTCATATGCGGGCAGTGGTGGATTTTGTTTTTGGGTCTTCTTGTCTATCCGTTGTATCTAATGATGAGACGTACGGGGAAATTTGTACAATTTAAATAGATTATCGTATTATTCAAATTAAGTTATTGCAATATAATGCAATATATATTATAGTTAATGCAGCATGATAGATAAGAATAAAATAAAAGAAATTCTAGTCGACCAAAGGGATGAGGCTAATGCCATCATCAGAAACTGTGATGTTTCACGCGATCTTGAGCCTGAAATAAAGGAGGGGCTGGAAGATAATCTGGTGAAAGTTATTTCTGGTGTCCGCCGCTGCGGTAAATCCGTTTTGGCTCATCGCATCCTTCAAGGCAAGCAATATGGCTACGTCAACTTCGATGATGAACGGCTTGTAAGCGTACGTGCCGAAGAATTGAACCTGTTCCTTGAATCATTACTGGAAATAAATCCAGGCATGCGCTTCATACTCCTTGATGAAATACAGAACGTATCAGGATGGGAGCTTTTTGTAAATAGGTTGCAAAGGAATGGTTACAGGGTAATCATAACAGGAAGCAATGCGCATCTGCTGAGCCGGGAACTGGGCACGCATCTGACAGGACGTCATTGCGTGTACGAAGTATATCCATATTCATTCAGTGAATATCTGCGAATGCGGAAAATCTGTTTCGAAGAGAAAGAACCATACAGTACAAGAACAAGATCGGTTCTGTCCGCCACTTTCTCAGAGTACTTTGAACTTGGAGGATTTCCGGAAATAACACGAATCGTCAACAGGAACGCCTACCTACAGGATCTGTATGACAAGGTATTGTCCCAGGATATAGCCATGCGACATGGTGTCAGATATATCAAGACACTGAAGGATATTGCCCAGTATGTCGCCAGCAACTACAGCTCGAAACTTTCATATCAAAACGTAAAAAATGCTTTTTCACTTGGAAGCATTCATACCATAAAGAATTACATCCAGTACATGCAGGATGCATATCTGTTCTTTTCAGTTGAAGCTTTTTCCCATAAGCCCAAGGAGAAAGTGAGGCTCCCTAGAAAAATGTATGGAGTAGATATCTCCCTAGTCAGGGCGCTCTCGACATCAGGACAGAAAAACGAGGGACGTTTTCTGGAGAACCTGGTTTACGTAGAGATGTTACGGCGTCGGAAAACCGTGCATTATTATTCCGACCCGCAGAATAAATATGAAGTGGATTTTATCTGCAATGATCCGGGAACAAATGATGTCAGCCTCCTTCAGGTCTGTACAGATGTCCGTGTGGCTGAGACAAAGGAAAGGGAATTGCGTGCCCTTTTGAGTGCCCGAAAGAGTTTTAAAGGAGGTGCGGACAGCAGTATGAAGATAATCACAATGGATTACAAATCCACTGAAATTGTGTCCGGAATAAACGTCGAATATATACCTGCATGGGAATGGCTCCTTTTTCCATAGGAAAGACAAGATCGATATGCAACCCACGGAATCTAAAGTCAAAAAGCACATACTGATCATAATAGGTCTTTCATTAGTCCTGCGGATTATTGCAGGGTATGCCGTCGGAAATCATTTCAACCCGGCGACATGGGAATATGAAAATCTTGCAAGAAGCCTTCTTGAAAATGGAACATTCAGCATTGAATACAGGGAGTATGGGGAATACAAGGCATTGCTCGGGCCGGGATATCCATTCCTGACATTTTTGGCCTATAAGGTTGTCGGAGTCAATCACACGATAATGCTTTTTGTCCAGTTTCTCCTCATGACATCGTTTTCACTGGCAATTTACGGGATAGCCTATTTCTTTTTCAAAAAAACTGATATTGCCCTGATCGCAGGCCTTCTTTCAGTCTTGCATCCCGGACTGCTTTATTACAGTTCGGCAAACCTGCATGAGTTCAATCTCTATATGCCTTTGTTTTATGGGGCACTGCTACTTTGTCTTGTTGCATGTAGAAAAGGGGAATGGAAATATTTCATCCTGCTGGGACTTATCGGAGGGTTGGCAGTATTTACCAGGGCTACAATATTTCCAGCATTGATTCTATGGATGGCATTTTATGCGCTATTCCCATTTGAAGTGGGGATTTCAAAAAGGTTTCTGAAGGCTTCAACCGCAATTATTTTGATTGTCGCAGTAAATATTCCCTGGATGATAAGGAATTATGACCAGTTCAATCAGTTTGTTTTCTCGCAGACTAATAAATGGGAGGCGTTCTGGATAGGCAACAATTCAAATGCCTCAGGAGGACAATTTAAAGCCGATGGTACTGCGGTCCTCTCATGCAAGGGAGAGGAAATGCAGGGCAGGATAAACGCCAGTGTAAACGATGAAATTGCAATTGAAAACATATTCAAGGATTATGCATTCAAATATGTCAGGGAGAATCCTTCTCATTTTATAAAAGGCCTTTTCAGAAAGGGCTTTTATTTCTGGTGGTTCCATCCGCAGACAGGTCTTTTCTATCCGAGGAGCTATCTGATAGCTTATAAGATCCTCTATTCGGCGCTGCTCCTGATGGCTGCTATCGGGATATATATCTGCCATAAGAGAAGGCTATGGAGCATCGAGATGCTATTCCCGGCAATTCTTATTCTTGGGATATGGAGCGTGCATACTTTGAATTTCAATGAGATGCGGCACAGGTGGACCGTCGAACCGGTTCTTTTGATTTTTGCGAGTGTCGCAATATTTTTCCTTTCAGGAAAAATATATCAGTATTGGCATGGAAATAATCATTCATCCGGTAATCCATCAATCCAACCATCCGTCATCCCTCAGGATGACAATATCAAATGACTTATTCCGTAATTACAGCCTGTCTCGATTCCGCTAGGACCATTGGCCGGTCAATTGATTCCGTGCTGCTTCAGAAAGAAAAACCACATGAGTACTTCTTTGTAGACGGAGGTTCTTCAGACGATACTATGAAGATAATCGCCGAAAAAGACCGTCTATTCAAGAATAATAATTTTAAAACGAGTTTTAAAATTATTAAACAGGAGGAAAAAACTGGGATAACAGGAGCCTGGAACCTAGCACTCAAGGATATCTCAACAGACGCTGTATTCATCCTGAACAGCGATGACTGGTATGAGCCCGACGCTGTGTCGGCAATACTCAACGTATTTGAGACAGATTCAAGTGCCGATATAGTTTACGGGTCAATATATTTTCACAAAGATGGAATTAAGTCTTTAAGAAACTGCAGACCCTTGTGGATGTTTCCTGTCATGATGCCCATCGCCCATCCATCATGCTTTATCAGGAAAAGCGTTTATGACACTGTAGGCCTTTACAATGAGAAATACAGGATTTCTGCAGACTATGAATTCCTATACCGTTGCCATAAACAAGGAATTAAATTCTGCGAAATCCGCAAACCACTTGTCAATATGGAGCTTGGCGGAACGGCAAACAGCAACAGAGCGGCCGCGCGTACGGAAACGCGTGAAATAGCCAGGAAGTACTGTCCGGCTCCTCTATTACCGGATGTGGCGTATTTGGCGAGATTGCTGGCTGGCCGCTGATAAATTTTCCGGACGAAAAAAATTATAACTGTGGAATGTATATGGAAGAAGGCAATAAAATTCAGATAATTGCTGATGATCGGGAACAAAAAGGTGGAGTCATAGAAGCGTTGAAATCCATGCAGGAAGTAAGTCTTGAGATAAAGAGGATTCCTGTTGGAGATTATCTTGTTGACAAACGTTTTGTATTCGAGAGGAAGACGTTGCAGGATTTCTCGATATCCATAGTTCAGGGTCGACTTTTCAGTCAGGCGCAGAATCTTGCAAAATACGACTGCCATCCTGTAATGATTCTTGAGGGAACATCGAAGGATATTGCGGAATATGGAGTCAGCCGTGAAGCTGTCCAAGGAGCGATAATCACAATAAGTATTATCTATGGAATTCCAATTCTCCGAGCCAAAGACAGCGGAGAAACTGCAAAGCTCATGGTACAGACGGCAAAGCAATCTGTTCGGACAGCGTCCGGGGGGATTCAAAGGCAAGAAGGCGAGGCAGATGTTTATTCTTCAGGGACTTCCTGGAATAGGCAGGAGAAAAGCAGAACTTCTGATTGAAAAGTTTGGATCTGTTGAAGCAGTTGTAAATGCAAAGTCTGAGGATTTATCCACTGTTTATGGAATGGGGGAAAAGACAATTGAAGATATTAAGAATGTGCTTCGGGAAAACTCTCTTGAATATTTATAAATTTTTACATCCTGAAAAATTTATATTACCTGGAAAAATTTATGATTACTGTTTCTAAAGATTTGCGCGGAAAGGTCAAGTATTACGATGATATCATGAAGCCTGAAACAGAAGAATGGAGGTAAATATTCACTGAAGTACATGGGTCAGTGAATATTTACAAACTCAGGAATCTTCCGATAATAACCAAGGATCCCCTGATCAGGAATTTCTACCCCAAGACAATATGGTGATAAATTTTTCCGTCTGGAAAAATTTATATCTTGAAATGCCCCTTGATCTTCTCCACTACCTTCTCCGGAGTGAATCCGAACTTGTCCGCAAGCACTTTGAACGGTGCTGAAGCCCCGAAATGATCCAGCCCTATGCAGAGACCTTCATCTCCCGCATACGTCCTCCAGCCAAACGTTGTCCCCGCCTCAATTGTCACTCTCTTCCTGCAGGAAGGGGGAAGCACCGAATCCCTGTATGATTTCTCCTGTGCCTGGAAGTATTCCAGACATGGCATGGAAACGACTCTTACCTTCCTGCCTTCTTTCCTCAGCATGTCCGCGGATTTGACGGCAAGATTGACCTCTGAGCCTGTCGCCATGATTATAAGGTCAAATCCGGCATCTTCGCTGAGCACATAAGCTCCCTTGGATACATCAATCCTCTTTGTAAGTTCAGGAGGAATCGGATCCAGATCCTGTCTTGTCAGGAGAAGCGCCACCGGACCTTTAGACTTCAATGCGGCATACCAGGCATGGGCGGCTTCATTCGCCTCTGCCGGCCTTATCACGGTCATTCCGGGAATAGTGCGGAGCATAGCGGTCTGTTCGATAGGCTCATGGGTGGGTCCGTCTTCGCCGACATAGAACGAATCGTGGGTGAACACGTAGATTTCGTGGAGCCCCTGTATGGAGGCAAGCCTTATAGCAGGCTTCATGTAGTCCGAGAACACGAAGAATGTCGCCGAATATGGGATGCTTGTCCCGTACAGGGCCATGCCGTTTGAAAGCATCCCCATGCCGAGTTCGCGCACGCCGAAGTGGAAATTCCTTCCGCTTCTGTCGGTCGCCGTGAAGCTGGTGGTATTCTTTATGTTCGTCTTCGTCGAAGGCGTCAGATCCGCCGCTCCTCCCATGAGTGCAGGGATCAGATCTGCGGCCCTGTTTAGGACAGCGCCTCCCGATACGCGTGTTGCGACCGGCTTGTCGACTGGTGCAGCCTTGATCAGTTCCTGGAGGAGATTTTCAGGAAGAGGCTTGTGGAGGAGGCTTGAAACCATCTTGGCCGATTCCTGGTTCTTCTCAAGATATGACTGGAATTCCTTATCCCATTTTGCGGCGTTGGAGACAAGCTCCCTGCATCTCTTTGAAAGAGTATCCTTCACTTCCTGCGGGATAGTGAAGGGAGGGTTCTTCTCGAAACCGAGTTTTGCCTTGACAGCCGTGACTTCGTCATCACCGAGAGGTTCGCCGTGGCAGGAATGCTTTCCGGCCTTGCCAGGCGAGCCGAACCCTATCGTGGTCTTTCCGACGATCAAAGTGGGTCTTCCATCGCTCTTCTGGGCTTCGGCAAGCGCCTTGTCGACCTGTTCCAGATCGTTGGCATTTTTGAGTTGTATGACGCGCCATCCATATGCCTCATAGCGCATTGACACATTTTCACTGAACGCCAGAGAGGTCGAGCCTTCGATGGTTATTGAATTGTCATCATAGAAGGCTATGATGTTGTCAAGCTTGAGATGTCCGGCAAGAGGTGCGGTTTCATGGGTTGTCCCTTCCATCATGCAGCCGTCGCTGCAGAGGATATAGATCTTGTGGTTCAGGAATTCGGTCTTGTCCAGGCCGGTCCTGGCCGCGAAATTCTTTGCCGCCATCGCCATTCCAACCCCTGACGCGAATCCGCTGCCCAGGGGGCCTGTTGTCACTTCGATGCCTGCGGTATGCTTGAACTCAGGATGTCCGGGGGTCTTGCTGTCCCACTGGCGGAAGCTCTTGAGCTCCTCCATGGGCAGATCATATTCGAACATGTGAAGCAGCGAATATATCAGCATTGAACCATGTCCGGCTGACAGCACGAAGCGGTCCCTTGCCAGCCATTGCGGGTTCTTTGGGTTGTGCTTCATGTATTTATACCAGAGCATGAATCCGTAGTCCGCGCATCCCATAGGCATGCCGGGATGACCTGATTTGGCCTTCTGTACGGCTTCAGCCGATAGTACTCTAATGGTATCTGCAGCAAGCTTTTCTAATCTGTAATCGGTCATTTTTCGAAACCTTTCTTTAAAATATGTTAAATATGTTTATCTTACTCATCGAAATCCCTGGAAGTCCGTAAAGCAGATTCCCGGAGGTTTCCTGGATTGCAAAACCCAGTACGATAATTTCCATTGCAGTTTTTACAAATAGAAAAGACTTATTATGGACGTGGAAAAAGAGAGATTCATATCTTCCTCGCTGAACAAGAAGGACGCGGAGCTGGACAACACGCTGCGCCCGACCGCGTTCAATTCTTTTCCCGGGCAGGAGAAGGTCAAGGAAAGGCTCCAGCTTTTCATCGATGCCGCCAAGAAGAGGGACGAGCCCCTGGGGCACACCCTTTTGAGCGGTCCTCCGGGTCTTGGGAAGACCACTCTGGCCTACATAATAGCCAATGAGAAGGGCGCAAAGATAAAGACCTCCAGCGGACCGGTGATTGAAAAGCCGGGGGATTTGGCGGGACTTCTGAGTTCCCTCGAAAAAGGCGATATCCTGTTCATAGATGAAATCCACAGGCTGAACGTGGTCGTCGAGGAGTTCCTTTACAGCGCCATGGAGGATTTCTTCATCGACATAATGCTTGATCAGGGGCCGGGAGCCAGGGCGATAAGGCTCAATCTCCAGCAATTCACCCTTATTGGAGCAACTACCAGATCCGGACTTCTTTCATCTCCGTTGAGATCCCGTTTTGCGCTTTCATGCAGGCTTGATTATTATATTCCCGAAGATCTCAAGAAAATAATCCACAGGTCGGCGAAGATCCTCAAGATCAAGATAGACGAGGAAGGAGCCATGGAAATTGCAAGGAGGAGCCGAGGAACCCCCAGGGTCGCAAATCATCTTCTTTCATGGTCCAGGGATTACGCTCAGGTCAAGGCGGACAACAAGATTGACAAGGAAGTGGCCTCCGCTGCCCTTGAGATGTTTGATATTGACAAGGATGGCCTTGATGATATGGACAACAGGATTCTGGAGGCGCTGGTCCATAAGTTCGGAGGACGTCCGGTAGGCATTAAAAGTCTTGCCGTCGCCGTCGGCGAGGAGGAGGGGACCATAGAGGAAGTCTATGAGCCGTTCCTGATCCAGGAAGGATACATCCAGCGGACACCGCAGGGGAGGATTGTGACTCCGAAAACCCTGGAACGGCTTGGCATCGACAGCCTTCCGGAAATAAAACGCCGGAAATCTGCTGATGAAAAGCAGATGAAATTATTCTAACTACGGGCTTCGGCCCGTTTTTTTTTGGATTGAATTTTATATAGGCATATGGAGATCAGAGGAAACACAACTAAAAAGGAGTTCATATAATGAAACAGTGGATTACAGATTTGATTGCTCTTCAGGAAGTTGATTTGAGGGTGCGGGGTCTCAAGACGAGGCTTTCCTTGATTCCCGATGAGATCGCGAAGATTGACAAGGATTTTGAAGCCGAGAAAAACAAGCTTGCCCACGCGAAGGAAGCTTCCCTTTCCATAGAGCTGGAAATAAAGAAGAAGGAATCGGAGATAAAAGAACAGAATGAACTGGCAAAAAA
>JBAQUG010000198.1:0-1994 GCA_049297395.1 Victivallales bacterium
TGAAACGTCTTCTTGTTTTTCCCATCGGTGTAATCCTTTTCTTGTTTTTTCTTAATTTGGATCACACCTTATCCTTTGTCCATTATTGTCCGTTTTTCCGGGTCCACTGTATTCTACGACATGGCGCGCTTTGCAAAACTCACCTCCTATCTCCGCCATCGCAGGCCCGATGACCATATCAATCATTCGGTTTATGTGTTTTTGCTTGATAAGGACGAGTTGAAATACGCGCTTGAAGGTGAAATAGAAACCGAACAGGAATGAATTAGCGTGGAGGAAGAAGATAATTTGAGGAAAAGACATGGGAAGAAACTGTAAGGACGTATTGATTCCCATATAAAGGCCATCTTGTGAATTCAAATCTTTTACTTTTGCATACCATATGCTAATTTTAGCTTGTTCAATTAAGAAAGTTAACGGTTAGCTGATAAAACATTTCATTAAGAGATAAAACAGTTTGAGTCCTGTCATAAAGATGCCTGAACTTCCGCCGGTGGTCGCAGGGACCGCCGGACATGTCGACCACGGAAAGACCAGCCTGGTCAAGCTGCTCACGGGATGCGACACCGACCGGCTGAAGGAGGAGAAGGAGCGCGGGATGAGCATCAATCTCGGGTTCGCTCCATGTCTTCTCCCAGGCAACAGGGTCGTCGGCATCATCGACGTACCAGGGCACATCGATTTCATACGCAACATGGTGGCCGGCGCAGCATCCATCGACATACTCATTCTTGTCATCGCCGCGGACGACGGCATCATGCCACAGACAATCGAACACATGCAGATAATCAAGCTCCTGCGTTCACCGCGGCTCATGGTCGCCCTTACAAAGACGGATCTCGTCGATGCCCCTGCCCTCGAAACCGTAAAGAACGAGATTGCGGATTTCATGAAGGAGCATGGCTACGGAGGTTCACCGATAATCCCGGTTTCAAACATCACATTCGACGGAATAGACCAGATTAGAGCCACCCTTGATGGAATGGTTTCCTCTGTGATGCGGGAGACCGACAAGCGCGCTTTCAGGATGAACATCGAAAGAGTTTTCTCCGTCAAGGGATTCGGGACGGTTGTTTCTGGAATTCCTTTGTCCGGCAGGATAAAGACCGGTGACGAAGTCGAACTCCTGCCCTCCGGCAAGAAGACGCCCGTAAAATCGATCCAGAACTACAAGCACAATACCGACAACACATATGCCAGCGTCTGCTCCGCGATTAATCTCAAGGACATTCCGGCGGAAGAGATATCCCGTGGAATGACAATCGCGACTCCTGGCTATTTCCGGCCTGCGAAGTTCGCAGCCGTGGAGCTCATGAACATCAGCAGGGACTACCCGATAAAAAACAATACCGAGTTCAAGTTCCACGCCGGTACTTCGGAAGTCAGCGCAAAGGTTTCGCTCTTCGGAAAAAACATCATTGAGCCCGGCGCCACCGCTGCGGCAAGGCTGAAATTCGACGAAGAAGTCACACTTGCCTCAGGCGACCGGTTTGTCCTGCGCCGTCTTTCGCCTTCCACGACAATAGGCGGCGGCGTTGTCATTTCCAGCTCGGGAACTTCAATCAAAATAAATTCTGAAGACAGAATTTATTTATCCATGGAATTCGTCAGGGATAACAAGTTCTTCGAGGCGGAAGTGCTATGCGGAGTTAACTATTTGCTCGAGCACGCGGAAGCTGTCAGGCTGTCAGGCCTCATGCCTCCGTCGGCTGAAATGCTCCTCAAGGAAAAAGTTTCCAGCGGATTCCTTGCGGACCTGGGAGGCCTGTACATAGCGCTTCCAAGGCTGCAGGAGTTGAAAAACAAGCTCAGGAAGGAACTGGAGAATTTCCATAAGAACCAGAAACAGCTTTCGGGCATGGACACAGAGACTTTCTGCAGGACATTCGGAATCAAATCTGCGAACTTCGCAAAACTTATACAAATTTTAATTTCGGAACCAGGTTCCGAAATTAAAATTATCAATGACAAAGTAGCCTTGAAGTCCTTTACTC
>JBAQUG010000199.1:0-4911 GCA_049297395.1 Victivallales bacterium
GGGCTACAGGATTACACCTCCTGCGGAGGCTATTATAAAATGAAGCGAACCACCCCCGGTGAATGCTCCGAAGGGACTTCGATGCCAGTCTTCCGCAATTGACAAAAGATGAGGCTGAATGTTCTGCGCGGATTGAGTTAGGAAGCTGGTCGCACAGGCTCCACTTCATAGGCTCCGAAAACTTCCAATATCATGATTGCCATTTGTGTATTTCAATCATTGATTAATTGTAGATGCATGATATTGTTTTTTAGTATTTTATATATAGGGATAACTATGCATGGCGTTGATTATAAATTATATGCAAGAATCATTGGGTGCAGGAGGCAATACGTCTTCTCAAATAAGGATTTTGCCTGCAAATGATTAGTGAGGATTTAAAATTTGAGGTGGAATTATGAGCGATATATTATTGCAGGAACAAAAGCTGGTTCACGATTTCAGGATATTGGACGACAAACAGAGATGCGAACTGTTCAAGTTTATTGGCGCTCTGAAGAAAAAGAAAAAACAAACTAAACGTTCAGTCTCCTGGGACGATATAACTGGGAAAATTGAATTTTCCGCGGATTCTTCCATATCACATGACAAATACCTAGTGAAAAAGTAATGAAAGCGATATTTGCCGACACATCTTACTGGATAGCCCTTTTTGACAGAAAGGATCAGAATCACCAACGCTCTGTCAAATTGTCTGAGCACCTGAAGACTTCAAAAATTATTGTTTCAGATTTTGTAGTGTTTGAAACAATCACATTCATAAACACATCGGTGAAAAATCATTCCCTTGCCATGATATTCCTGGATTTTATTTCTGAGCAAGACAATATAGAAGTAGTTGAAATAGGCAGTGTGCTAAAGGAAAAATCTCTTCAGATTTTCAAGGATTATGACGACAAGGATTTTTCCTTCACAGACTGTTCTTCCTTTGCATTAATGGCTTCCTTGAACATTAAAAACGCAGTTTCCTTTGACGAACACTTTTCTCAAATCGGAATTATTACCAATAGGCTTTAATCTGAGAAGGGTATAAACTCCTCAGTTTCAAACTACACCTCGAAATAACCATGCCTTTCCTTTTGAAATAGCATTCTCCTGTAATAAATTAGCAGGTTTGAACGTATTGTATGTGTGGAAATCCAGTCATCCATGGGACGGCAGTGAACATGATGAAAAAAAACACTTTGATTATTTTGCTGGCGATAATCCTTCCTGGCGTCTTGCACGGGCATCCCGTCGATAAGATAAATGCATTATATTGGAAGAGGGTCAGTGTTCCAGCGGAAGCGAAGGGGAATGTCTCGGTGACTCTCGATTTCTTCCTTCCAGACGAATGCAGAGGCTACCTCCTTTGCAGACGGAACGGTGAAGTGATCAAAACGTGCCTGCTACAGGCGGAAGGGGGGTATGTCAGGATATTCTTCAACATCAAAGGATCCGATGAGCTGTCGCTCGCTTTCCTGAAGGACCAGGTCGGCCATAGCGAGGTTCTCTCAAATGCATCCGGACTCCTGCACACCATCAGAAGATCCAAGGAGCAGCTGGGCAGCGTTGATTCCATTGAATCTTTCAAGAAACAGTGGGACATGTCGGTATTCGAGGGGGCCTTGTTCGAGGAAAAGGTCTTCTGCGGGTACAATCCGGTCGGACCGAACAAGGACACTCTTCATTCGTACGACGGCGACATCAAAATTGACAGGGCCGGGAGCTACAGGTTTTATGCGGCGTCAACGGATGCTTCATTCATCCTGGTTGACGGCAAGCCAGCAGTGTCATGGCCCGGCAGGCATGATCCGTGGAAGGGCGCCAACAATGAAATCTTCGGGGATGTCGTCCTCAAGGAAGGGCTCCACAAGTTCAGATACCTGCATGCGAACAACGGCGACTGGCTTTGCGCCGTTGCGGGAATTCTTCTTCCCGGTGAAAAAAAGAATGGATTGATCCCGAAAACGGCGTTCACCGAGGTCTACAAGGCGTCTGCCGGACCTCTTGAGGGTCTTGACGGCAAGCCTCTGGCTGAATTTTCCTGGGACAACCGCCAGATGGTCTACTTCGACAGCGACTGCATGCATGATGTCGAATTCAATGCGGCTGTTCCGGCGGGTCTGGACGTCAAGAGGATAAAATGGGATTTCGGGGACGGCACATCCGGTGAGGGGGCAAAGGTTTCGCATATTTATTTCAAGAGATGGACATATCATGTCGCGATGACGGTTGAACTGGCCGGAGGCCGGCAGATGAAGGAGAAACAGGACGTGCAGGTGAACTTCAGGTTCTGCCAGAATGAGAATGACGACGCTCTCACATGGAATGCCATGGCGAAGGCCATGCAGCAGGAATCCACAATCGGAATACAGCCCGAGGGATACAATGCAATAATGACGTCGCTGCTGTTCTACAGGAAAAAGAAGGAGGCCGGATCATTCTACCAGAAGTCGGCGCTCGTGAAGAATTCGGTGCCAACGGAACGTCTTTTCGAATTCCTGGACAAGCTGGTGGTTGCGGACATGACGGATTCAGAGAACTACAGGGGCGCCATGGATGCCTGGGAGGCTTTCATCCAGAAGGCGCAGGATCCTTTGAAGTCGAAGGCGCTCTTGAGGAAGGCGGAACTCCTTGTCGGACCCCTGGGTGAACCTCAGAAAGGACTTGAAATTTTGAACCAAATCAAAAACGAGTCCCTCTCCGACCGTGAAAAAAGGTCGTACAATATTGCACAGTCGGATGCAGTCCTGCGTAAGGAAGGCTTCAGTGCTGCGTATTATATATTGAGTTCTATAAAGACCGGAATCTCAAATCCGAAGGATGCCAGGGAGCGGCTTGAGCGTGAAAACTCGACGAACGCGAAGCTTTTCCTGGTCCAACAGTACATAACATCCGGTAGGAATACAGAAGCTTTGGATGTCATTGCGGCGCTTGAATGGGAGAATCCGCCGCTCAGGCTTTATGCGCCTCTCGTCCTCATGAAAGGGAAGGCGTTTTTTAAGCTTGGAAGAAACGTGATGGCCGGGACATTGCTCGAAAACGGGCTACTCCTTGACAGGGATGACGATACTGATGCGAAGATAAGGATGGCCCTGGCTGGAGTTCATGTTGCGAGGAAGGAATATCTGAAAGCGAAGCAGCAGATATCAACCATAAAAAAACAGAATCCCGACTCACTCGAGGAACTGGAGGCTTCCAAGCTCCTTGAAGTTATAAACAGGAAAATAAGCGAAGGTGCGAAATGAGGAGGATCCTAATTGCAGTCATATTCCTTTTCTCGACAATGCTCCCCGCAGCCGAAGAGGATGATTTCCTGAAGCCGGTCGGCAAACCTCCAAGGGCGAAGGCCGACCGCCAGCAGGCCGGAGAGGCATTGCCTCCTCTTCCTCTTCCTGCAACCCCCCTCAGGCGTTCGGAGAAGAAAAGCCCGCCGAGTCCCGCTACCCTGGTAGGCAAAGTCGTCTGGGGCGGATACATAGACCACAAATGGGAGGATGGACAGGTTACGAGGGTGTTCGACTGGAACATGGTTCCCGCAGACTGCCAGCGCATCCTTGGAATGGCCCGTGACCATCTTGGCATGGAATACAAGGTTGAAACAGTCAACCTGTCGAGCTTTGATTCTACTCCGGCGCAGATCCCGGTGCTTTTCTTTTCCGGCGGACGCTCATTGAACTTCTCCGACGAGGAGCGCGAGAAGCTGAGGAGATATATGCTCGCAGGAGGCATGCTGTGCTTCGATTCAGTCGTCGGCTCGCCTTATTTCTACAAGTCGGCCCTGAAGGAGTTGACGCTTATTATTCCGGAGTCGCCGGCAAGGCGTCTTCCTCTGGACCAGCCAGTTTTCCATATGCTGAAGGATACGGTCAAGGTGAACATAAGGACCAAGAACGAAGTCGAACCCGTACTCGAGGGAGTCTACATCGGCTCAAGGCTTGCGGCAGTGGTTTCCCCATACGGAATGGGAGTAGGCTGGGACAGGGCGAGCCCCGAACTCATCTCCAAGGCCGACTATTATGATCCGGGCTCTGCGGACATCATGGGCCTCAATCTCATTGCATACGCTGTTGGCTGGTTCCAGGTCGGAAAATCCCATTCGAGGATTGACATCTACGGACAGAATGATCTTGTGGACGATTCTGATCCTGTCGTCTTCCCGCAGATCAGGACGGACGGCGTATGGAACACCGAGCCCGGCGCTGGAAGCAGGCTTATGCGTTTTGTAGGACGCAACACGAACGTCAAGGCGAATTACATCAGCAGGGCAGTCGTCATGGGAAAGGATCCTGTGGACGCATATCCCTTCCTTTTCCTTACCGGCATTACGGATTTCAGGTTTTCCGATTCCGAAAAGAACGCCCTCAGGAAATATCTTGCGCATGGAGGATATCTGCTTGTCAGCGATTCACTAGGTCTTTCAGAGTTCGACAGGGCTTTCAGGAGCCAGATCGCCACGATGTATCCTGATGCGAAATTTGAAAGGATTCCGTTGGACAGCCCCTTGTTCCAGAAGGGTCCGTATAAGATCGACGCAGTGGATTATTCACCCGAGACCAAGGCTAGATTCCCGGGTTTGAAGGCGGCATATCTCGAAGGCATGAAGATAGATGGCGAATACAAGATAATCTACAGCCCCGTCGACATTGCCGCAGGCTGGCAGGGCGACAGGCATCCGCTGAGCTGCATGTACATGCCCGACGACGCGCTGAAGCTCGGCGCAAACCTGGTCTCGTTTTTCATGACGCATTGAAGAATAGCCACAGAGGCCTGAAATTCTGGAGTTATTAGACTTGAAACTTAACGTCATGGTCTCCCACCGCGATCCTCGCGGTTGGGAGCACTAGCCTTGTTAAGAATTTATCTGTTTTATTTTTCGTATTTACGTCAGGCGCTTCGGCCTGACTTTGGAGTGCTGACGCGATAGCT
>JBAQUG010000200.1:0-3877 GCA_049297395.1 Victivallales bacterium
TAGGAATCTTCTCGGGCCTCTGCACCTAAATGTTAAATATCCGAATTGGACAGGGCCGTGGCAGTTCAAGCAGCAGGAGGAGTGGACTGATGAATACGTCAGGTTCCCATACGGCCTGATGGGTGAACCGTCGGTCTCGGTAAGGGAGTAGGGCGTGAAAAAAACGGAGAATCGGTGAATCGGAGAGCCGGTGATATAGCCCGCCACGGCATAAGCTGTGGCGGGCTTTTCATTGATATGGCTATGTAGTTTCTTTGTTAGTAGTAGTGCAATTTATTGCACGTTCTTCATCTAGATTAATAACGGCGTACTTGCGCCAATGGAGCATAAATTCGCCTACTGCAAGCTGGAGTACAAGCTGGAGAATCCAATCGGAATTTTTTGCTGTGGAGATGAAGATTACTTCCTCCTGGAGGACAGCAGGTATGAGACAAAGTCGAGCAGGCCGGCGAATTTGTATTTGCCGTCGACGTATTTCTCTATGACGTAGAAGCAGAAGTAGTAGAACCTGCAGAAAGCCCAGATCGTAATGGCGAGAAGAACAGCGGTCCGCCAGTCCGGATGAAGCATGATTATGAAGGCGGTTCCGGCTATTCCGATTGCAAGGAAGAGGAATCCCTTCAGATAGATGAGACGTTTTGATTTGAGGTCCATGTGGTACTGCTGGGGGTAGGCTTCACTTCAGTCCTGACCAAAAAGAAAAATGCGCCGATTACCAGCAGGATTATCAGGATTAATATCAGGCATCCGCATCCTGCGCATCCAAAAAGGAAGAGTTTTTTCATAGTTTTTCCTGTTCAGCGCCTTTTTTAATTATATCATGTATTTCCTTTAAATCACCAATGGTTAATTCCCTATTAGCAGTTTTGGAAAAAATCCTAAAAACACGAGAATCGGGATCTATAACTTCAAACATTATTATTTTCACTTGCAGATTTCCATCAGCCCCGTCATTAGCATTTTTAGGAGGATATATATGGCATTCAAATCTGACAGCCTTTGGAAATTTATCTTTCAGGGATTTAGGGATGTCTGAAGAATTAAGTACAATATCTTCGAGCTTGTGCTCTTTCTCATTCCAGCAGAACCTGAACCAGTCGTAACGTGATGCATTCATGAGGGTTTTGAGATCTGACTTGAAGGTGGGGAAGGAGCTGATGAATAAATCGAAGGCTTCTTCGGATTTAGCCAGCTCAAACGTCGAACGGTATGCGAGAGAAATGCTTGATTCAGTTACTTCATGCATCCAGAAAAGCTTAAAATATAAAAATGACGTAATTGGAATCAAGAGAAAGGAGGTGAAAACAGCGATGAAGACACAGAGAATCGCAATCGCCTTTGGTAAATCAATTTCACGGTTCAGTCTGAATACGTGGCTGCAACTTGAAAATAATTTATTTTTAATAATGGAGGAAGATGACAGGATAATTAACATACCAAAAGAGATAAGTAATATTTGTTGGATGAAAATATAGTTTCCCGCCCTGCATCCGCATTCATCGAGCAGGACGTGTGACAGAAGGTGTCCTATGTTCCACTCGGTCGTCAGTGTCCAGCATATTCCAGATAGGAAGGCAAATTGTCCAGACAGCAGAACAAGGATTTTACTTTTCTGGAAGAGGATGCAGCCCCCGCCGATGATAAGGAACAGTCCACCAACTAGAGGAGGAATGCCATAGCGTATGGCAAAGATGGTATAACCAGAAAAACAGTTTTCAAAAAAATATTGACTGATGACTACATAAAAAGCCACGAATGACAGGAAAAGCTCGAACAACCCGAGTGAAATACAGGCAGAGGCAAAAACTAGGCGTAATAGATCATGCCTTTTCATAATTTATTTCTCATAAATTCCGGCCTGCCTCCGCTCCTCGGCCTTCTTTGAGATGTGGGTGTCGAGGCTGAGGTTCATACCAAGTTTCTCTATGAGTTTGATCATGAATGCTATGAATGCTTTTCAATATGTATTAGTCTGCCCTTATTATAAAGAATATCCGCCACGGAGATTCTTTATTCTTCCAGCCACTTCATGGCTTGTTCCTTGTCCTTTGAATCGAAGTGCTTGACTTCGGCCTTGACGAAATGGCTTGCGATCTTCGGGGCGATAGTAAGGAATTTGCTGTCAGTTACAGCTGCAACTTTCTGAATTTTCCTGTGGTGGTTCCTGACGAATTTGAAATGCGCGATCATCGCAGCGAAATCCTCCCAGCCTGGGAACTTGTCGCCCGGGCAGAGCATGAGTCCGTTCAGTTTTCCATTCTCTTCGATGTATGGATCCACCTCTTTTGCGAGATTCGCAAAATCCTCGGCTTTTAACGGTCCATGTGGCATTACTACCAGGATTCCCTTGTCCTTCAGAAGTTCGAACGTGACCATGAGATGCCCCCTATGTTTTAAATTACCGTCGCGATGTTCTTTTTCCCAAATATCGAATTCACCTTTTAATACTGGCTTCGATAAATATCCTCGTTTATGTCTTTGTTCAAGTGTTTTAAAATTGCAATTTCTGGTTGCAATCTTTGTTATGACCGAGGCTTTATTCTTATTTTCTCTTATCATGCACTAATGATACTTCTTTTGTTCTTTTTGTCAAATTTTTGCGTGCGGGAGAAGAAGGGGTATATTCATTGGCGTGAAGCGCTAATAAGGAAAGCAGTGAAGGTAGGGCGTTTTCGCCGAAAGCGCCGTTTATCCTGAGCGTGACGAAGGACGGACGGCTCGGCGAGCCGTCCCTACCCGACATAAGAAAGGGTTTCAATATGCAGTCGATCAGGGCGGATGTGGTTTATACTGGGGATAATATCTTAGAGAAAACATGTGTCAATTTTACAGGCGGCAAGGTTGTTTCGCTTACGGCGAAACCTGAGGCTGAGCTTGTCGGGGAATACAAGGTCATGACGCCTGCGTTCATCGATGCGCACTGCCATATCGGGATGTGCCGCAGCGGAGAGCCGTCAAACGAGGACGAGGCCAATGAGCAGCTCGACTCGATCATGGCGCTTGCCGACGCGCTTGATTCAGTGCAGATGGATGATGAGTGTTTCAATGAGAGCGTCGAGAACGGCTTCCTCTATTCATGCGTGGTTCCCGGAAGTGGGAACATTATCGGAGGACTTTCGGCGGTGATCAGGAACTATGCTTCGGACACGAATGCCGCATTCATCTGCCGTGCCGGAATGAAGGCCGCGTTCGGGTACAATCCCATGTCAACCAGGGAATGGAAAGGGACTCGTCCATGGACGAGGATGGGATGCCTGGCGATTCTGCGCGGGGAGTTCATGGACATCATCAGCAAGTCCCAAGGCGGAAGGAAGGAGATTGAAAAGCTTAGTCCGAAGCAGAAGGCGCTCAAGGAACTTCTCGACGGCAAGACCGTTCTCAGGGTGCACGTCCACAAGTCCGACGACATCGCGGCGCTGCTGCGTTTTGTGGACGAGTTCAAGTTGAAAGTCACGGTTGAGCATGCCGGCGACGTGCATGACTTTGCGACATTCGCAGAGCTCGCGAAGAGGAAGATTCCGGTGGTCTACGGGCCGATGGACAGTTTCGCCTACAAGGTGGAGCTGAAGCATCAGGACTGGAGGAACATCAAATTCCTGGTCGAGAGCAAGGTGAAATTCGGACTGATGAGCGATCATCCTGTCATACAGCAGGGCTGTCTATTCCTCGTGCTCCGGCATTTCCTGAGGATTGGGATGAGCAAGCAGCAGGCGGTGGAAATACTTACAAGAACCAACGCGGAGATACTCGGGATTGACACGTTCCTCGGAACCCTTGATAAAGGCAAATGGGCGAGCTTCGTGTGCTGGAACGGTGATCCGTTTGATCTTACCTCATATCCAGTTGCGAATTTCGCAGAGGGGAAGATGGTCTATAA
>JBAQUG010000201.1:0-22345 GCA_049297395.1 Victivallales bacterium
TCAGCCTCATTTACGCAATCAAGTATGGCTCTTTCGCCGAAAGAGCCTCGAGCCACTTTCGGCGAAAGTGGCATACTCCAAGAACATCTGCACGATTGTCCGCGCGTAAAGCCAGCTTAACGGTTACCTTTATTTTTATTTTAAGTATGTAAAACTGACCATATTTATGTGTATTATATTTATTATTAATAGGTTAGATTATCCCGGGAAGCGAATTGCTTATTTGTTGAAGAATGGCTGGGTGAAGGAAATTTCCTCGGCTTCTCCCAGGCATTCTGCGCGGACATAGGTATAATTGGGTTCCGGCTTAAACTGCAAGCTTCCTGATTTACCTTTAATCTTGGAAAGGACAACACCACCCATTCCGATAAAACGGATCATTTTGGCATTTTCAGTTTCTATTGTTATTTCATCATGCTCACGGACGACCGTCTTTATATTGACACCATAGTGACAGTAAAACCTTCCGCTTTTCAAAGCATTAAGAACTCCTGATGGAGTTCTATCGTTATCACAGAGCACATTGCAACAGTCAACAGCATGTGGAATATCGTGGAAGTCCTGATTCGCGAAACCGAGCACCTTGCGGCCTGATGCGAGAAGCCTGTCCCACTTGGCAGAGGAAAGAGATGAACCATCAAGATTGTCAATCACAGTGTTGTAAATCTCTATTCCGTCATAATTTGCAAGGGCAAGCAGCTCATCTATAGTATAGTGTTCGCGCAGCTGCCAGTCAGGATGGTTCAATATGACAAGCGCTCCGGCGTCAATATTACGGTCGATCAGCTGCTGCTGCGATGCTTCCGGATCATAATATATAGCGGACGCATCAATATTCACCACTCCAAAGTGGGACTTCCCCTTGATATCAATTTCCATGCCAGGCAGAACTGTCATCGGCCGTGATTTGAAGGCTGATACATCCGTCTGAATGCAATGGTCTGTTATCGATAAAAAGCCATACCCCAGTTTTTCATAGAGTCTTATGACCGCATCAAGCGCAATCCTGCCGCATGCACTGTATGATGTATGCGTATGCAGATTGCCTTTGATTGAAAACCCGGAGCTTCCTTCATAGGGATTCTGCCAGTTTACACTCATTTCAAAAAAATCCTCTGTTTAATATGTTATAGAGTAGACAACAAGAAGTACGCAGCGACTGTCCGATCTGTTATCAGGGTAATGCGGAATTTCACCCTCAAAGTAAAGGCTGTCTCCGGCCTCCATATGAATCACCTCCTTGTCCAGATGAAAATCAACGCTGCCCACAAGGATGTAAATGAATTCATCGCCGTTGCTTGAGACTTTCTCACGAAATGCGTGCGGCGGGATCTCAAGCAGGCACGGCTCCATTGTCTTAGAACTTTTCCCTTTGGAAAGAGCCGAGTATATGAAACCTGACTCCGGATATTCCCTCTCAATAACCACGCCTTCACCTTTCCTTGTAAAGAGATAGCGCGGATTGTCACAAGTCGCCGTGAGGAACACTGCAGGCTCAACGTTCAGAGCCTCGGCTATTTTGTAGAGAAGCGGCAGCGACGGCAAGGCGCGGAAATTCTCCACCTGGGATAGAAATCCCTTGGTAACTCTGGCTCTCCTGGCCAGCGCATCGAGAGTGAACCCCTTCTCTTCCCTCAGTTTTTTGACATTCAATGCAATATCCATCGTACTCATCGGAAAACCCCCTTATTTGGCAAATGAAAATACTATTATGCAGACAACGGAAAGACTCATGCCTAAAGCCTTTTTTACCGTGATACGCTCATTCATGAAAAATACCGCCAGAGGTGCAGTAACCAGGAAACTGAACTGGGATACGGTAACAGCGACGCTGGCATCCATGCTGTTTACTGCAAGTTTCAGGAAAAATACGATTCCGCAGATCAGAAGCCCCGAAATCAGCGAATATTTCAAGACAGAACGGTTCGATCCGATATCCCTTTCGCGCAGAAAAGTATAAAGAGCTCCTGAAACAATCCAGCACAGACCGTTTACCGCCAGAAAAATCTCGTCATTTATCCCATACGTGCTGGCAAGCTTGTATGAAATCCCCATGCAAGCCCTGAGAAATGACGCGAGCAGGAGTATCATGATAAACTTGAGCGCAATATTTGAACGGCTACGCCTGTCCTCAGGCATGGAAAACAGAACAACCGCCGCGATGGCGCAGACGAGTCCGCCAAGCTTGAACAGACCTATCGGTTCACATAACAGGACAAAGGCAAGAATCGCCACAAATATAAGATTCAACCTGTAAATTGTCGATGCAACTGAAGCACCAGTACGCTTCATGCCCTCTATAAGAAGAATATTTGCAGAGGCCGAAAATATTCCGGCAACTGATCCCATAACTACCGTCGCAAGATCTATCTCAAGCCGGCCTTTCACCGCAGCCATTGTGAAAAAAAATGAAGCCCAGACAATTCCAATAAGCGCAAGCAGGATTCCTACAGGACGGCTTTTCTGTCCGTATTTCCTGAATACGACGTCATTTACGCCTGCAAACCCAAGGCTGCATATCGCATATGTCAATCCCATACGGTGACTCTTTATCCTATTCAAGTTAACTATTGTTTACTTATACTAAACTTTCTTTAAAGCAAAAGTCAATATCCATTTAAATTTTAACAAGAATTATTTAGTTCGAGTTACACTTTGTCAGTTATTTTCTTTTACGCTGGCAAAAAAACATACGCAGATTATTTTGAGGGCGTTATGGAATCCCCGAAATCAAAACCCGAACTGCTCGCTCCTGCCGGAAACCTTGTTTCGGCCCTGACCGCATTCGATGCGGGAGCGGATGCCGTATACGGCGGGCTCAAGAAGTTCAACGCCCGTGAGCGCACCGAGAACTTCACTTCAGAAGAAATGGCTAAGCTCATCACCTACGCCCGTTCAAACGGTAAAAAAGTCTATGTCACATTCAACACCCTCATCAAGGAATCCGAGATCATATCGGCGGCGGAAATGCTTTCGGAAATTACCGCGCTGAAACCAGATGCGGTAATCATCCAGGACATGGGCGTCCTTCATCTCATCAGGGAATATTTCCCATCCCTTGCCATACATGGGTCAACCCAGATGGGAATCCATAACAGCGAAGGAGTCAAGGCCGCTGCCGCAATGGGAATCAAGAGGGTTATCCTCGAACGCCAGGTCACCCTCGATGAAATAAAAGCCATCAAGTCGGCGTCTCCAATAGAAATCGAACTTTTCATCCATGGTGCGCTCTGCTGCTCTCTTTCCGGAAAATGCCTATTCTCTTCCTTCCACGGCGGATTCAGCGGAAACCGCGGCAAATGCAAGCAGCCGTGCCGCTATAATTATTTCAACGGGCCCGAGGAAGGCTACTATTTCTCCACCAGGGATCTATGTTCATTGGAACTTATTCCGGAACTCAAGCGTATCGGAATCTCATCGCTTAAGATAGAGGGGCGCCTCCGCAAGCAGGATTATGTGAAGAATGTGGTCTCCGCGTACCGACTCATGCTTGATGCAGTCCCGGAAAGGGAGCAGTCTACGCTCAACGAGGCGATGGACCTGCTCGAACTTTCATACGGACGAGAATTCTTCACCGGTTTCACTTCCGGCAAATCCTTTTCGGAGCTCATACGGCCAGAGTCCAGCGGAGTTTCCGGCGCACTCTGTGGAAGAGTTGCGAGTATCGCAGACGGCGGATTTGCAGTTGCCCTATCAAGAAAGCTCCACCTCGGCGACAGGATCCGCATCCAGTCGAAGTCCGGCAAGAAGGGAACAGCGCTGACAATCACCGAGATGACAGTAAATGGCAGGCATATCACTGAAGGCCGGAATGGCGAGACATGCTTCATATCCACCAAGGACAGGGAAATCCTGCCGGATGGTTTTGTATATAAGATAGGTGAGAGTATTGATGAGCTGACTGGAAGGATCTCCAGGCTTCCCCTCGCCTTGAAAAGAACTATTGATTTAGCCGTTACCGTCTCAAAACAAGGCTTTAACATCCAGGTCAAAGACGGTGACTCGAAACTTTACTGGAAGAAGCAGATTGAACTTGCCCAGGCGCAGAAGCATCCTCTCGGCGAAGAAAAAATCAGGAGTGAATTTGCTGCCGCAAGCTCGGAAATACTTGCACCCGGGGAAATCAGCGCCGAAGTCAACGGCGAATTCTTCATACCTCTCAGCGTCCTCAAGGAACTGCGCCGCGAATTCTGGAAGTGGGCTGAGGGGAATGTCTCCGGGGATTCTTCCTCTGATGCCGCCCTGTCTTCCTTGAAAAATTTTTTCCGGTTTTACGGGACGTTGAACTCGGACGGGCTGGCGGAAAGAGAAACCACGACTGCCGGAGACAGGTCTGTTTTAAAAACCGGAAAAAATTTAATAAGATGCGTATCGCCAGGAGAAGAAGGGGACGAAATCATCCTGCCTCACTTCTGTCCGGAATCAAAACTTCCTGAATTGAGATCAAAAATCGCTGAAGCATATGACAGAGGCATCCGCAGGTTCAGGGTGACATCCATCTTCCAGCTCGGACTGCTGAAGAACTTCAAGGATTTGAAACTGTCATCGTCATATCCCCTGCCCGTGACCAACTCCATTGCGATCTGCGAACTTCGCAAAGTTGGTTTCATTAAAGTGCAGGCATGGGTGGAACTCGAGGAAAGGGAAATCGAGATGACGATTGCGAAATCCGCAATTCCTGTTGAAATATACCGTTATGGACGCCTTCCGCTCATGATGACCCGCGCTGAAATCCCGGCGAGCGGCGAGCTCCGCGATACGCGAGGAAACAGGCTGGCCTTGAAGAAGGACGATCTGACAGGACTTGCCTATGTATATTCTGATTTTGTCATCTGCATTCCAGAAATCAGCGGTTCCTCGGACTTCTTTGACTTCACCAATGCCAGACCCGGCGAGAAGAACACATCATATTTCAACTTCAAAAGCATATGGGAATGAAAAAGGCGCGGCTTTTGGCCGCGCCTTTTTCCAAACTACCAATTAGAATTGGATGTTGAAGATTATCATGAATGGAAGCGTTCCGTCCTCGATGATGTTAAAAAGCCCTAACTGGCAGCCGCTCTTCCTGCTGTAGTTCACTACGCCAAGCTGAAATCCCAGGAGCTCATCCCTGGCCAGGTTTACGGCGCTCGCCTGGAACCCGATGACCTTCCCGGAAACGTTTACAGCGCTTATCTGGCATCCGGCAACCTTCTCGGAAACGTTTACGGCGCTTATCTGGCATCCCATAATGCTCTTTGCAATGTTCGCAACCCCGAGTTCAACGCCTGTCATTTCATCGGCGACATTGTGCATGCCGCTTAACTGGAGGCCGTGTACCTTCTTTGCGATCGTCGGACCGACACAGGCGGTCTGGACGCCAAGTATTTCCTGGCCGATGGAAGGGCCGACCAATGTCGCTTGGACGCCTTTGACGTATTCAGTGCCGCTGTAGAAAAGCGAAGGCTCAACGCCGTTCACCCTGCCATATCCGTCCACCATGGGAAACCCGAGTTTCAGCCCGCAGACATTGGAGTTCTGAGTGCTTTCGGGAATTCCCGGAAAGAAGCCAAGCTGGAAGAACGTCCACGGATCAAGAGGCTTTTGTTCCGGCTGGGCTGCCGGGGCTCCGGCCTTGTCCTGTCCCTGTGCGGAAACCAGCATGACGCCGCAGAATAGAACAACCATCATCAACACCAGTTTTTTCATATGCAGTCTTCTCCCTCTTTAATTTGATGGTTTTAATTTGCCTCTGCTTTCGAACTTTTCAAGCCAAAGTCATTACAAGCAAGGAGATTGCATATTAGGGCCTGGGGGAACCTCAATACAGTCCGAAGCGGCTTACGTGCCGGCTCTCCCTATTCCAGCCATGCGGACTTGACAAAGTATTATTTTGTAATACCGTAATCAAACAAAGGAGTTTTTATTATGGCAAAAAAGGACGTGGTAATGACATTCAAGGTCGACGGTCCGCTGCTTGCGGCGCTCAACAGCGTACCTAACAGGTCTGAATTCATCAGGTCGGCCATACTCTCGGCCCTGAACAACATATGCCCCCTGTGCAGGGGGACCGGGATATTCACTCCTGACCAGCAGACCCACTGGGAGTCATTCAACAAGAGCCATATCATCAAGCACTGCGGCGACTGCGACGCAATCCACATAGTCTGCAAGGGTGACAGGAAGACAAGCACCCATCCGAAAAATCAAAAGACAGGAAATATTTCAAGTAAATGAGAATACCTGGAATAAAAATATCCCTTTTAAGCCTGCTCGTAGTCTTCTCTTATTCCATGTCCGGACAAGACAAGAAGACCAGCATAGTGACATCTTTCTATCCCATGTATGTCGCCGTACTGAACATTACGGAAAATGTCAACGGCATCAGCGTGTCGAACATGACAAGGCAGATCAGCGGTTGCCTTCACGACTACCAGCTCACGCCAGATGATTTGAAGAACCTTTCCAAGACGGACATCTTTGTCGTAAACGGCGCAGGGATGGAATCATTCCTCGAGAAGGTGATCAAGGAGAAACCGAATCTGAAGATCGTTAACGCCAGCGGAGGAATAGACCTCATCAGGAGGGGAAACGAGGCCAATCCCCATGTCTGGGTAAGTGTCAGCCTCCATATAAAGCAGGTCAAGAACATAGCGGAGGGGCTTTCAAGACATGATCCCAGGAATGCGGCATCATATAGGAAGAACACCGAGGCATACGTTGGGAAACTCGAACAGATGCAGGCCAGAATGTCCAACTCCCTGAAGGATCTGAAGAAACGGGACATCATAACCTTCCATGAGGCGTTCCCATATTTTGCAAGGGAATTCGGATTGAACATCGCCGCCGTAGTCGAACGCGAACCAGGCTCGGAGCCTGATGCCAGGGAAATGGCACGCACCATCGACCTTATAAGGAAATCAAACGTGAAGGTGCTTTTTATTGAACCGCAATATTCGGCGAAAAGCGCAGAAACCATCGCACGGGAGACCGGGGCGAAACTTTATGTCCTGGATCCTGCCGTAGGCGGCCCGCTGTCGCCTGACGCCTATTTGAAGACAATGGAAAAGAATCTGGAAACACTGAAGGAGGCGTTGAAATGAAAATTGAACCTGAAAATATCCAACCAGCTTCCGTCCGTCCTCCATGCGGCGGATGCTGCACCCGGCTCAACGATTTCGGAGTTTCAATAGGAGGAACCACGATACTCAAGGACATCAACCTGCACGTCCACTGTGGCGAGCTTACTGCGATCATCGGTCCCAACGGTGCCGGCAAGACTACCCTGCTAAGGGCAATGATAGGAGAGATCCCGCACGGCGGACAGCTTCATTTCGTCCATTCCGACGGTTCTTCATTCGGAAAGCCCAGAATCGGCTATGTGCCCCAGAAACTCGACATCGACAAGACGGCGCCTGTCAGCGTGCTTGATCTTTTCTTTTCCCTGAGTTCGCGGTTTCCCTTGTGGTTCGGGCCGCTCTATGGAGCAAAGAGAAATGCGCTGAAAATGCTCAAGATGGTTGAAGCCGAAGAATACGCCAGCATGAAGATCTCACAGCTTTCCTGCGGGCAGTTCCAGAGGGTGATGCTCGCCATGGCGCTGAGCCCCATCCCCGACCTGCTGCTCCTTGACGAGCCGATCGCAGGAGTGGACAAGGCCGGAATTGAAGTCTTCTACAAAATAGCATCACGCATCAGGAGGGAATATGACCTCTCGATCTTCCTTATATCCCACGACATCGCGGAAGTTGCTAAGTTCGCAGACAGGATGATCCTCCTGAACAGGACAATCCTCTGCGACGGCGCTCCTGGAAAAGTGCTGGCTTCTCCCGAATTGAAACAGATATTTGGATTTGACTATCCCCCCCCAAAAACCGGAATCGCCAGGGAGCTGCAGTTGGTTGGAAGGCATGACTGCCCGACCTGCGGGAACTGCAGCGGCGGGCATACGGACGGCGGCAGACAGGCGACAGACGACAGGAGGGGAAGTTCGTAAGTGCGGAAGTAGAATTTAGAAAGTATAAAGCAGGGGAAGTTTACTGATGACCGTTCCCAGACTTAAAACCTAAAACTTAACACTTAAAACTGAGACGGAAGAAGCAATGGATCCAATATTCAACATATTATTCGAATGGGTACAGTATGATTTCATGAGGAACGCCCTGATTGCCGTAATCCTGGTGTCGCCTCTTTTCGCCCTTCTCGGATGCATGGTCATCAACAACCAGATGACATTTTTTTCTGAAGCTCTTGGACATGCCGCCCTGACTGGAATAGCAATAGGCGCCGTCGCGGGACTTGCCGATCCCACATGGCCGATGATCATATTTGCCTCATTTCTCACGGGAATCATAACCCTTCTCCGCAAATACAGTGCGGCGTCCACCGACACGATCGTCGGACTTGTCATGGCTTTCAGCGTCGCGCTTGGAATCGTGATCCTCTCGAAATACGGCGGGATAAACAAATATTCCAAATTCCTCGTAGGAGACATACTCACCATAACAACGGGGGAGACCATAAGGCTAGCGATAACCCTCGGAGCCGTGCTTTTGCTCTGGATATTGTATTTCAACAAGCTATTCCTGGTAAGCCTGAACCGTTCACTGGCGCAGAGCCGCGGAATAAATGTCTGGATGGTAGAATTCATATTTTCGCTTACAGTCGCGCTGGTGGTGACGATCAGCATACAGTGGATAGGGCTTCTTGTTATAAATTCCATGCTCATCCTACCGGCTGCGGCCGCGAGGAACATTGCCAGGAACATCTCAAGCTATACACTGATCGCCGTCGGAATCAGCCTGGTATCCGGAATTTCTGGCCTTCTCAGTTCATATTACTGCGGAACCGCGACAGGCGCAATGATCGTGCTGATCTCGATGGGTCTCTTCATTTTATCGCTGATCTGGAGGATTCGGAGAGGGAAATAGTCGTCCGTCTTCGGTCGTCGGTCAGTTAAATGCTAGAAGTTTCAAACTGCAGGTGCCCAGATGCAAACCTCAGTCTCTCACAAGGGCAGGATAATATTCCGCATAGAAGCCATGGATTATTTTTTCGAGGTTGTCGGTACTCATTACCCATTCAGCCGAAGGGCGGCCCATGGCTTCACTGATGTTTTTAACGTCGAAAGTTATCTGCGATGAGAAATACGGCAGGAAGTCGGAGAGGAATTTCTGCACGACCCTCTCGTCAGGATTAGGATTGTCGACTTCCGCTTCAACTGTAACTCCGGTTATCCCCAGAGCCCTGCCGACGGCAATTTCGATCATCCTGGTGGATACTGGGCTGTCGCCTGTTATATGGTAAGTCTTGTTTTTAACGGATTTGTTCAGGAATATTTCAACTATGCATTTCTGGACATAATCGACCGGCACAAAATAGATCTTGTCGGATGGGGACGCCTTGAGCCTGAGCTTCAGGGATACTTTATCCACGGGGTTTATCTTCATCTTCGAACACCGGTGCTTCTTGAGCTTGGCCATGAATTCTAGAACCCTGTAGAAGGCAAGGGGTTTCCTGATCTTTCCATCCTGTATCCGTCCAACGACGATCGAAGGCCTGTATATCGTGAATGGAATGCCGGAAGTCCTGACAAGCTGTTCCGCCATGTACTTGCTTTTCTCATAGGAGTTGTTGAAATCCTCGGCCATGAGTCCGTCCTCGATGGCCTTGCCCTTGTGCCTGCCGGCGACATAGGCGGTACTCACATAGTGGAAAGCCTTGATTTTGAGCTTGCGCGCCAGTTCAAGCATTCTCCTGGTGCCTTCATAATTGGTCTTGAGGGTTCGGCCCTCGGGATCCTTTCCGAAATTGACATCGGCCGCACAATGGAAAAAGAAGTCGACGCCCTTAAGTTTCTTGAGCAGCTCGTCCTCATCCATGGTTGAAATTTCCCCGTCAATCACATGTATGCGCTTCAATATCGATTCGGACAGATCGGATCTGCCGTCAAACTTGCATTGATCCTGGATTATCTGCTTGACCCTCTTCTTTGCGCTGAAAACATCGCCCCCCCTGGCAAGAGCAATAATTTCCAGCTTGTCCTTGCGTTCAAGAAGCATAGCTGAAAATGCGCTTCCAATAAGTCCTGTTATACCTGTAACGAAAACTTTAGACACCAAAAGCCTCCAGATAACATACATTTGTTATTAATAACTCAGAATTCAAAGGATTTCAGAACATGAAAGACTGGAATTTAGCATGACTTTAAAATTAAAAAACTTCCAAAGCACATATTTTCCCAATAATCGTGATTTTTTTTTATAAACACCCTCAATTAATACCCTCAAACAATCCAAGCCCCACCGATAAGCATGTCTCCTTCATAGAAAACCACTGCCTGCCCGGATGTGACAGCGCGCTGGGGCCTCTCAAAATGCACATTCAGGGTGCACCCATCTCCTGGACTGACAGTTACGGGCACCGGCCTGCTCCTGTAGCGGATCTGGGCCATGCATCTGAACCCACGGTCTGCGAAACCCGCAATCTGCCAGTTGATTTCCTTAGCCATAAGGTTGTTACACATAAGGTCCTTTTCATCCTTGGATACAATAACATCTCCGCTTTCGGAGTCTATATTGATGACATATGCCGGGACACCTAGGGCTATGCCAAGCCCTTTGCGCTGCCCAATTGTGAAAAGATGGATTCCATCGTGTTCACCTAGGACCTTTCCATTCCTATCCTTCAAAAAGCCCTTTTTGCTCTTGCCTTTGAACAGTTTCTGGAGAGTTTGGGCGAAAGTTTCGTCCTTGTACCCGAAACAGGCGTCCTGGCTTTCCGTCTTTTCAGCATTCGGCAATCCGAATTTGCGGGCCATTTCGCGGACTTCGCTTTTTTTGAAGGGACCTAGCGGCATGAAGGATCTACCAATCTGCTCCGGCGTCAGCCCGAAAAGGAAGTATGTCTGGTCTTTTCCTGTATCAAGGCCACGCCTGACGGTGTTATTCTCAATTATCGCATAATGTCCGGTAATTATCCCTTCGGCCCCGAGTTTAAGGGCGTAATCGATGAGTGTTCCGAACTTGAGGTAACGGTTGCATAAGGCGCATGGGTTCGGGGTTCTGCCGCAGGCATACTCCTGCCACGCCTTCTTGAGTACCTTCTCCTCAAATTCATTCTGGACGTTAAGGAAATAATGGGGTATCCCGAGCTTCTCGGCGGCGCCTCGCGCATGCATGTCGTCCTCGATCCCGCAGCAGGACTTCCGCTTGTCGGGCATGTTCTCGCACGAGCGCATCTTTAGCGTGACGGCGACAAGCTCCACTCCCTTTTCACGGTACAGCGCGGCCGCTACGCTGGAATCGACTCCACCGCTGACCGCCACGACAAGTTTTTTCGGTAATTTCATATTTTTCTCCTGCGTACAAAAATATATCAATAATGGATCTTTTCCAGAGAATTGCAGGCATTCCTGACGGCAATTTTCTGAGCTGATTGCAAAATTGAGGCTTTGTGGCTAGCGCGGCAAATGTACGATAACGCTCGCTTGGAGGAAAAACAATTTGGCGTCAAACGCAGTATCACTATCATGAAAACAGAATTGGTCACAACTTTAAAGAGGCAGGCCATCTGCCTATCTTGTGGATGTCGAAAGCTTTGATCTTCTACAAGACAGGATCAAGATCCTGGAAGGTATTGCCATGGGAGAAAGGGCGATTCAGGATGGTCGTACGGTTACTCATAATCAAGCCAAAGAGAGAATGGAGAAATGGCTAAAATAATGTTGTGTACATCCTTCACGTCATGAGAGGCGAACGTCTCCTCCGTAATTTCCTTTCAGAAGAAAGAAACAGGGATGGAAAAAGGCTCCCAATTGACTGAAAGCAATACTTGAAGTTCCAGCTTTCCGATGTTCTACAGCAGCGGCCGTATAATAACACCAAATGACATGGTTCAAAAATGCGCGGATAAATGAGATTGCCGGAGTCTCACTTCTTCACAGCCACCACCCGTTCTGGCCGGCCCTCGATGTCGACTTGGAATTGGACTGCCTAGAGAATCCACAAAATTATCCCCTGAAGTACAAGTCAAGTTACTCTTCATTCTTAAACTGGTTAATTGTCCTATAAGATATATATTTCCGGAGTTTTCACCAAAACTCCGGAAATATATGTTTACAGGAATAGTACAGGCAGTTGCGAAGATCGCAGACAGGAAGATGTCCGGCAAGTCCGGAAAGCTCGTCATTGAACTTGATCCACCGCTTGAAAATCCCATAAAGGGGGAAAGCATCGCCGTCAACGGAGCATGTCTTACGCTGGAGGAGTTTTCCGGGAACAAGCTCGTCTTCCATGTGCTGGAGGAAACTTTAAAGAAGACCAATCTGGGTTCCCTGCCTAAAAAATCAAGAGTGAACATTGAAAGAGCCCTTGCACTCGGCGATTCACTCGGCGGGCACATGGTCTCCGGCCACATCGACGCCACATGTCCTGTCAAAAGCCTCAGGAAAAAGGGTGATGACTGGGTGCTGTCGATTGAATTCCCCGAAGAATTGGCTCCATATTTCGTGGAGAAAGGCAGTGTTGCGATAGATGGCGTGTCTCTGACCGTCGTTGAAGCCGGCAAGGATTATTTTTCCGTGCATCTGATACCGACGACCCTGGAAATGACATCGCTTGCCGACAGGAAGTCCGGGGATCTCGTGAACATTGAAACTGACATCATCGGCAAATACATACTGAGATACCTGAAAGCCTCCGGCACCTCAAAAACAAACTCAAAACTGGACATGGATTTCCTGGGCAAGTCGGGATGGCAGCTCTGAAAACCAAAAACAGAACACAAAGACAATACAGATAAACATGAAGAAAAAGAAACTGGCAAACAAGCTTGGGATCAGCTATGTCTACGGTCCGGAGGACTGGGAGGCGACCCTGGAGCACATCGATCCGAATGTCTTTTCCGGGGCGGAAATACCAGGCGAATTCCTTGATGTCAAGAATGTTTCAGATGAATTCAAGGCAGCCGGGCTTGATATAATAAATGTCAAGGAACCCCTGCCCCTTCCTTTAGCCCGGAGCATATACGGGCAGGACAAAAGAATCGTAGACAAGATAAAAAAACAGCTCGGGCAGCTTCTGAAAATGATATCAGGGTTCCCCTGCGGCAACGTTTCAATCGACTTTGGCATCGACCTTGCTGTGACAAACACCGAAAAGAAGGACTCGCTCATTGGATTCATCAAGGGAATGACGCCTGCATTACATAAGGAAAAGATATGCCTGTGCATACCGTCGAGGATTCCCATGCCGCCTCCGGCGACCCCGGAGAATTATTTCACGTTCATGAAGGAGGCGATGTACGGCGGAGTGCGTTTCTCGGTGGACATCTATCCCCACGAGATCCAGAAGACGGCAAATCTCGAAGAACTCCTCAGGTGGTACAGGTTTGACATGAATATAGTACGTTTCACATATGAGCCGGAAGCTGGAAATATCCTGGTTGAAAAGATAATCGAGAACTGGCTCGAGGCGTTTGAAAAATCATCGTACCGTGGACCGATCATATTCTGTCCGAAGATTTCCACGTCAGCTCATTTTACAAGGGAATGCAACAGGCTTTCCGAACTCATGAATAACTTTGCAACTGGTGGTCCGGAAGGGAAATAAGACATGCGAAAACTCGTCATGATATCCGTGATCGTCCTTCAGGGCATGCTGCTTGGCGCCCAGACAAAGCTCACCGACAAAGGACAGGAATTGTCAAAGTTCCTTGATGGCCTGCAGGTTGACAGGAAGTGGCTTTCCTCGGCACAGCAGATCGACTGGCAGACAGGAGACTTGAATACCAGGAAGGAGGATCCTCCGAAGACGGATCCTGCGAAAACTCCCAAGGACAAAAACTCACAACCTCCTCCTGTAATCGACAGGAAGCTTCATACTCACTGCAGCTCATTTGTGGCCGCAGCCTGTGCAAGGCTCGGCATCTACATACTCTGCCCTCCGGAACACTCGTCCGTCCTTCTTTCAAATGCCCAGTATGACTGGCTGCTTGACAAAGGGCCGGAAAAGGACTGGGACCAGGTTCTTCTCCCTACGGAGGCGCAGGATCTTGCAAACCAGGGAAACGTCGTGGTGGCAGTATGGAAAAATCCGGACATGCAGAAACCGGGTCACATAGCAGTTATCAGGCCATGCGCAAAAAACGAGTCACAGATAGCCGTAGAAGGCCCTGACATAATACAGGCAGGCACCAGGAACTACAATAGCACTACTCTCAAGGAGGGTTTCAAGAACCACAAGGGCGCCTTTGAAAACTCGGAAATCCTTTTCTTCACCCATGAAATTCCCGCAAAGAAATAGACATATAGAATTTTGCAGGCAAAATTTTATTTCAGATGAGTCAGCTTGGCGCTTCCAATCGGGAAGACATTGAACCCGATTTTGAAAAGCTCCTTATGGTCGAGGATGTTCCTGCCATCGAAGATGAAGGCTGGTTTCTCCATTGAAGCATAAATCTTCCTGTAGTCCAGCTTCTTGAACTCGTTCCATTCCGTCAGTATGAGGACGGCATGCGCATTCCTAGCGCATTTGTAGGGATCGTTGACAAACTCGAACTTGCCTTTGTCTTCCGCAAGATCCCTCTTCGCATTATCCAGGGCTTCGGGATCGCAGATCGCAAGCTCGGCCCTTTCATCAAGGAGCATCCTGCTGACGTAGATGGCGGGGGATTCACGGGTGTCCCCGGTATCGGCCTTGAATGCAAAACCGAATACTGCAATCTTCTTGCCGGCCACCGTGTTGAACATGTTCTTGACAACGTTCTTGACGAATCGCTTCTCCTGGAAATCGTTTATCTTGACGACTTCCTCCCAGTAGGCGGCGACTTCCGGCAATCCATAATATTCACAGAGATATACGAGATTCAGAATATCCTTCTTGAAACAGGAACCTCCGAAACCTACGCTTGCCCTGAGGAACTTAGGCCCTATACGGCTGTCCATTCCGACTGCTTTAGCCACTTCATTGACATTGGCATCTGTTTTTTCACAAAGCGCGGAAATACTATTTATTGAGGAGATCCTCTGTGCGAGCATGGCGTTGGCGACAAGCTTGGAAAGTTCGCTGCTCCAGACGTTGGTGGCGAGGATTCTCTCGCGCGGAACCCAGTGGGCATAGATGTCAATAATCCTTTCAACCGCTTTTTTGCCTCCGGCTGTTTCCATTCCGCCGACAAGTACCCTGTCAGGATTCTGCATGTCGTCGATTGCCGTGCCTTCGGCCATGAATTCAGGATTGGATATGACATCGAAAACCAGTCCTTTAGTATTGGAATGGAGGATCCTGTGCATTGCTTCGGCGGCACGCAGCGGAAGAGTGCTCTTCTCAATGACGATCTTGTTGTCTTCCGCATGTTCCACAATGGCCCTGGCCGTTTTCTCCCAGTATTGGAGGTCTGCGGCCTTGCCGGCTCCTTCGCCGAAAGTCTTGGTCGGGGTGTTCACGCTTACAAATATGATGCCGGCATCCTTGATGCCTTTTGCAATGTCCGTCGTGAAGAAAAGCCTTTTCCCGCGGACTTTTTTGACAAGTTCGGAAAGTCCCGGCTCATATATTGGAAGCTTGTCGGAATTCCAGGCATTTATCCTCTTCTCGTCTATGTCGGCCACGGTGACCCTATACTCAGGGCATTTTGATGCGATGACAGCCATGGTCGGACCGCCGACATATCCGGCGCCTATACAAAGAATATTCTTCTCTTTTTTCATATACAGCCCTTTTCAAGTTTGAGGAAAAATCAACGAAATTTAATCTATATCTAATTTCCTACAAAACCAGCATGACACAGAGGGAAGCTTTAAAATATGGCAAGGTGGGCCTTGCCCGCAACCCAAATTCAAAATCCGAATATCGAAATCCGAAACAATAATACATGAAATTCAAATGTTTGAAATTTTTAAACTTCGAATTTGTTTCGTATTTCGTGCTTCTAATTTCGATTTTTACATATGCTCAACACGTAGAACCTTGAAACAAAGACACTAAATAGCATATAAGACGGGGTGACAAGTCGGCGTGATGCCATTATATTCCAAAAAATCATGGAGCCGAAATGAATAATGCGTTTAAAACATTGACTTTCCTGCTTTTGCTCGGTCTTTCATACACTTCAATATCCGCTGACAGGAAAAAAGGCGAGGACAAGCCCTATGTGACAAAGATCGGCCTTGAGGAGACCATAAGTTCCGAGGGCATAAGGATAAAGCTCTTCAAGGACGCCGTCGCCAAGCCCATCCCCGCCATCGAAAACAAGAAGATACAGAACAACAAGGGCGAGAAGTTCGATGTATATGAACCTGCCGAACTGTGGCACCACGACCAGTACGTGGGCAGCTGGGGCAGCAACCAGGACATGATTACAATCTTAAAGATGACCCTTCCGCCTCCGACCGGCATAAACTCCGTCTTCCAGGGTCTGGTGTTCAAGGAAGATTATGAGAAATGGAAAAGCGAGGCCAAGCCTGACTGGAACGACGCGCTTGTGGCCGGATGGATCAAGCAGTTAGCGAATGGAAAGTTAAAGGACGCCAAAGGAGAGGCCGTCCAGAAGGACATGCCTAGAAAAAACAAGATCACACGTTATTATTCAGGAGATGCCTCCGAGGACTCCTCCAGGCAGATCTACACTGCCGAATGCTCCGACAGGCCGAACGACAGGTATGTCATCATCTACGAGCTCGGACGCAACGCAGACATTGAAAAAGGATCCAAGGTCGTACTGCAGTCCCTGCAGTCGCTTGCATTCTTCCCGCCCAAGAAAACGGACGACAAGGACAAGCAGATGACGACCAGAAAGACAGTGAAGAAAAAAGATTACTCCGACGAATATGTCCAGAGCAAGGAGAAAGTAATCCAGAACATCCGCAACCTGAAGGACTGGTGGTATCTGGAGACAGAAAGTTTCATAATCGTTTCAAATCTGAAGAACAAGAAGACGATCAACGACCTCCAGTCTAATCTTGAGAAAAGCCGGAGCGCATTCATGAAGTTCTACCCGTTGAAAGCCCCGCTCAAGGCGGTAAGCGTCTGCAAGGTCTTTGAATCTAGGGATGAATATCTTTCCTACATCCCTCCCGAAATGAAATGGTCGGCCGGCATATGGATGTCGGACAAGAAGGAGCTAGCAATATCGCCGATGAACTGGGGAAGCCAGTCCGACAACCGCAAGGTAATGATCGACATAGCATTCCATGAGGGGTTCCACCAGTACATCTTCTATGCGTCCAATGAAAATCATCCGGCCGTATGGTTCAACGAAGGCAATGCGTGCTTTTTCGAGGGGATTGATTTCAAGTCCGGCGACAAGGTGAAAATAGACCTGACAAACCGCGCCGACGTCATGAAGAAGCTCGGAGGAAATTTCAACATTGAGAACTTCATCCATCTTGACTACAAGCAGTTCTACTCTGAGGGCAAGGAAACGAATTATCCCCTTGCATGGGGTCTCATGTTCTTTCTCCAGAAAGGAGCTCCAGTCATGAAGGAGAAAAACAAATACTCCGAAATCCCGGGGAAGTACTATGATGCGCTCATTGAACTGAAGGACGGGGACAAGGCGACCGACAAGGCATGGGAAGGGGTTGATTTAAAAAAGTTCAACAGCGACTTCAGTGATTTCTGGAAGAGCGACACCATGATAAAACGCGCCGAAATGTATGATCCTATAGAAATCAGGGAAAAGAACGCTCCCAAACCCGCTCCCGTTTCTCCGGCAAATCCGACTGCACCTGCCGTTAAATAAGGGGTATCTCTAATAATCCAGGGAACAAATCGTCATATATGATGGATACAGGGACAACAGACACGGGAGCCTTGCAGGACAAGGCTGTAAACGGGGAAATGACTGAAATCACTTCAGTCATCCGTGAACGCGAGGCGCCGTTGCTGCGTTATGCATCGCGCCTGATACGAGACAGCGACGGCGCGAAGGACATTGTACAGGAGGTTTTCATAAGGTATGTCAGGATCAGCCAGGAGGATAGGAAGGACAAGATCGTGAATCTTCCGGCCTGGCTGTACAGGGTGACCAGGAATCTATGCCTGGACCATCTGAAATCCAAAAGGGTCCAGCTCGAGGTCCCTATCGACGAGAAAATTGCGAATTTCGCGGGAACGGATACGCCTGACAGGACGCTTGAAAAGGAAGAAGCCATGCTGATGGTGAGGAAAAAGATCATGGAGCTCGAGCCGCGCGACCGCGAGATAGTCATATTGAAGATCGAGCACGGCAGGAGTTACAAGGAGATCGCTGAGATCATGAATCTCAGCGTGACGAACGTAGGTTTCATATTGCATACGGCGATGAAAAAGCTTGTAAAGGAATTCAATGCAGAGGCTAAGAGCGTGAAACAATGAACTGCAATAAATACTCAAAGATGATGACGGACTTCCTGTCCGGAGAGATTTCCGGAGAGGACAAGTCCGCTCTTTGTTCGCATCTGTCTTCCTGCGAAACCTGCAGGAAGGAGTTCGAGCAGCTCAAGGAAGTCTGGGTGCTGACTGAATCTGCGCTCAAAGCAGATTTTTTTGGCGAAACGTTGGATACAAACCATCATGAAAACATATTTACGCATGCGATGGCACCGGCTCTGCCGCCAAAAAAATCTAAAATAATAAAATTCTACTGGCTTGAACTCGCCGCCGGCATTACAATCGTCGTAATCTTCGCCGGGATTTTCGCCCCAACGATCACCAAGATGGTGAAAACTGGATTTTCAAACAAGGCCTCAGCAGATGGAGAAGTACGGGATGAAATGCAGTTGACCCCGCGATCGCTTCCCGAAAAGCCATCAGCGGTGGCGGCTCCTGCAATGTCTCCGGCTATGGAGATGGATAAGTCGCCGATGAAACAGGTGGCTGAGTCAAAAAGCAGGATGAAGGAGGAGGAAGCCTCAGTAACTGGAAAATCAGCTGCATTGGAATCAGATAAACCTGACACATCCGTTGAAAAGGAGCGCCTTGACATGAAAAAGACAGCAGGTGCCTCCGGAGCACGTCCCTCAACCAAGGCGCCTGCCTCCCCCCTGGATAAAGAGGCCGCTGCAAAATCTGATGTCACCATGCAGGATTCAATGGAAGATGTCCCTGCCCGAAGCGCCCCGCTTGCAGTTTCACAAGTGTCAAGTACCGCGCCTCCAGGTGGCTTTAATGCCAGGAAGAAATCGAAAGACCAGAAAATGCAGCCGGAACCGCAAATAGCAAATGCCCTGGCCGCCGCTCCAACCGATAAGCCGAATGAAAAGGGAATAGTCCTGGATGATAAACAGCAGCTGATGCTCAAGAGGGTTACGGAACTTCTGAAGGAGGCCGGGCATTGGCATGATTACCCTTTGAAGGCAGTCCGTTTCGATGCCAAGCGGAGCCAATGGGAATTCCAGTTCACCGACATGAAGCCAGACAGCGGGGTTTTCGCCTACATCAAGGATGAAAACGCCGAAGAGATCGAAATACTGCTCTTCCCGCCGACGTGGACGAAATATAAAAGGAAATGAAAAAATGCGGCGGTACAGGAAAACAATAAGGCATCCGGAAACAATGAGAGGGAGACGCCGCGACAGCGACTCCACCCAGTTCGACTACATCCTCGATCTCCACGGGAAGACAATCGATGAGGCTAAATCCTTGCTGAACGCCGTCCTTCCATCGTATTCAAAATCCTGCATCCTCATAATCCATGGCAAGGGAGAAGGGATACTCAGGAGAATAATCCGCGCGGCCGTGTCCTCCGATTCGAGGATACGCAAAGTTGAATTCGGCGAGGACGCGCATATCCAAGGAGGAGACGGAGTCACGGTGGTGTATACGGAGTAGAAACGGCCAATCCTCAGTCTTCGGTCGATAGTCGTCAGCAACCAGTTGCAAGCCGCAACCCAAGAGTATCACAGTATCAATGTGTCAAAGTATCATAGTGAATTTCCATGACACTCTGACACAATTGTTTTCCCCAGGAAAAGAATAATGACACTTTGACACCTTCTTATTGTTCTTTCAGGCTCCGGCATCAATCACGCGATGGACAATATCATCGGTGTCGAAACGGGGGGGGCAGCTCAGGGTATCGACATGTATGAGCGCGCATCTTCCCGGACCACAGGCGTTCCAGCGCCTTATAAAATGCGGGTTATTGGAGCCTGCGAAAACAGCATATGCTGTTACGCCTAGAGCCGCCGCGACATGCATTAAAGGCGAATCATAACCAATGAATTCATCGCTTTCAGAGATAAGGCCTGATATTTCACCCAGGCTTGATCTCACACCAATCACACCATGAGATAATTCACCCCCTTTGAAAGCTCCAAAGACAAGCTCCTTTGTGATCATTTTCTTCCGAGCCAGGGTTTTCATTAATTTACCCGAATATTCGTTCTCCTCAGGAGTCAGGCCCCTGTCAAGAAAAACAACAGTACCAGGTTTCCTGAGAAGTTCTAAAATGAGTTTTCCCTCGAAGTCATGCCCGACTCTTTTCCTGGGATTATCCCCTGCCCCAAAACCAACGGAGATTATCCTTCTGCATCCTTTCTTCCTGAGTCTCTTTGCGAAATCCGCAGATTCGGACAGGACATCGTCCGCCAGCCATACCTTGGGATGACAGGATTCTGATTCAGAGAGGATCTTATCCATCAGGATATTTGCAAGTCTTGAAAGAGAAAGTTTCGGAGGGAACTTCTGCCCTCCTCTGATGTTGAAGAAAAGATACTTGCTGTCGTCTACAAGAGGAAGAATGCCGAGATGCGAGAGGCTGGAATCCGGATCCACCAGCAGAACGCTGTCAAGCTTCCCAGAGGTTTCCTTCTCGGCGATACCGAGGATGCCATGCCAGACTTTGAATCTCTCAACAGGGCTTCCTCCGCTGGAACCTGGAATCGGCACAATTCTGACATTCGGATTGTTTCCAAAAAGCTCCGAGAGGCGTGAATCGCCTATCAGCACAATCTCCGTAGAAGGGAATCTGCCTGCCAGTCTCTGGATCACAACGCTGACAATTGCGACATCCGCAGCCATGGATCCGGAGGACAAGACCATTATCTTCTTCGGATTTCTGGGCAGTTTCCGGTAATTACCGCTCTCAGCCCGGATTTTTTGAATGCGCCTGACAATCTCGTCGGGATTGAACAGTCCGAACTCGAGCATGCAGTTGTTCAATTCTTTTCCGGCTGGAATCCTGCGGCAGAAGGAAATGATCTGGCTCATGACCCGGTTGTATGTTTCCGTCTGCAGGTCTTCAAACTCATCGCGTAATCCGCCAAGAACCGTTTCAAACAATGCCGAAGATCCAATTTCATCAAGAGCATGGTTTTCAAAGCATGTCGACATCTCGCACAGGATGCCTATATATTCCTCCTCGTATCTGTCATTGTACAAATAATGATCGATGAATGAGAGGGCAAGCTGCCTGGAAAAACGCCTGAGGCCGTCGGAACGGGGCTTCTTTTTCAATTCAATCCATTTTCCCCGGCTTGAAGAAAGCTTCATCTGATTCCTGTGATAAGGTGCTTGGTCTGTATAGCTGCCTCATAAGTAAGGCGGGTTTTAAAACCGCCTATCAAAATTAAAGAACCGTCGGGCTTCCGCCGTAGCTAAGAACAGCTATTGCGGACACAGAAAGCCCAACATACTTTTGTCGTGGAAAAACTGATGCCGTCAATCTGTCAGGATTAACGCTTCCACGATGGCTTCTTACCCGAACGTGGAACCGTTATGTCCCCAGTTTGTAGCGGCTATGTCGGTAAAATTGATATAGACGGCGGAGGGGCTGATCTTCAGTTTATCCTCAAGCGTCTTGCAGATTCCCGCGCTGAGGGCCTTGTTCACTGCGGGATTGAGACCGCCGATCCCCTTCACTTCGACGAATGCGGAGTTTTCCAGCTTACCGCCCATCGATATGACTGCATCATCTTCGACAATGGACTGCACATATCCTTCAGGCTTCTTCGTGCACTGCGCGCAGACCTTTGAAAGTTCCAATGCTAGCGCGGCCTTGTCCTGAATCTTCACCGACGACTGAATCTTGATAAGCGGCATAAGAATCTCCTTGTGGTTAAATTCCAAAACCAGATTCAATATAATCCTCTTGTCTGAGACAGACAACTCCACATCAAATCAAACAACTTCTTTCACTGCCCTCCCATGGATTATTGGATTGCCGCCCTTCTTCGGGAACCCCAGGTGTGACCCGAATGCCCCCAACTTAAGGCCAGCAGATAACAATGTGTCGCCTCCCTGCGGGGACTTGCTGTCCATGTAATTCGTATTCTCCCAAGGCTTACGCCTTTGGGCTACAGGATTACACCTCCTGCGGAGGCTATTATAAAATGAAGCGAACCACCTTTTTATATTCAGCCCTCGCAGAGGGTGACATATTGTCC
>JBAQUG010000202.1:0-5097 GCA_049297395.1 Victivallales bacterium
TTTGCAGGCAAGGCCTGCATCACGCGGAAAACCGCCGAACCAACTCTTTTTGCATGTTCTTTGTCTTCTGTAATTTTCGGAGAGGTGGCTGAGTGGTTGAAGGCAGCGGTCTTGAAAACCGCCATACCGCTTGCGGTATCGTGGGTTCGAATCCCACCCTCTCCGCCAATTTGTTGTAATTCCTTCATTTGGTGTATATTATGCCATAACACATAACTAACTATGGTCAAATTATGGCACGTAATTCGAATGAAGGACTTGTACAGATTGGCAGCTGCTGGCACCTGAACATGCGCATCCCAAAGGAACTTGGAGGAGGCCGACTGAGGACCAGTTTGCGCACCTCCGATCCCAAACGGGCAAGATATATCAGGGACACCTACATAAATCCCGTTCTCTCACAGGCGGGAGCAATTTCCGCTCTCGAAGATATTGCACTAACCATCCGGGACATTCGCGAGGAATCCCTCTCGAAGCTTGATAATCTCAAGAGGGATATTTTCGGCGGTGGAGATATTTTCCTCAATGATTGCGCAGAGAAATATATTTCCTTCGTGAAACACTCCGGGCTGAAGGAAAACACTGTCAAGGCCTATGTCACTACCGTCGAGCAAATCATAGGCATCATCAAGAACAAGCACATTGATTCACTCACGAAGGAAGATGCTGCAGCAGTAAGGGATGTACTGATAAAAGACCTCAGCACAAAAAGATTGAGCTTTATTTTTCAGACGTTCAGGCAGTTCCTTCGCTGGTGCGAGAAGGAAGGAGTTGCGATAAAGGGGCTGAACGAACGGTTCCAGATTAATCTTCCACAGGTGCGCTCAGAGCACACACCGATGATTCCCGAGGAGAAAGCTGATGATGCAATGCTCTGCAAACCGGATTGGACGCTTGTTCCCAGGATTTCCAGATATACCGGAATGCGTCTCCAGGAGGTTCTGTCCCTCTCGAAAAACAAAGTCAGAACCGAAACTGGAATCAAATGTTTCGTGGTCAGCCATGAAATCGCCAAGACTCGCGACGGGAGAATTGTCCCTATTTCGAACAAGCTCCTGCCGTATCTTGACAAACTCGACAGCATCAGGGGCGACTCGAGAGATTTCAAAAGATACAATCGGAAAATCAAGAAAATCAAAGGCTGCGAGAAGTGCAAGTTCCACTCCTGGCGGGTGTATGCGAACACTACGATGCAGAAAGCCGGTATCGACAGAGCCGTACGCATGCGGATACTCGGGCATAAGGCCGACAAGGATGACGTTCACACCGGATACACTGCCGTCGATCTCCAACAGATGAAAATGGCAGTTGATAAAATTCCCTGAGGATATATCTTTTTAACTGCCATAAATCCCTCTTGGCCCCATCATAGGGGTAAAACATGGCCGGACAGCAATAGTTAAGTATTACGCTATAAAGTACTTATAACTATTTATGGCGGAATCGGTATTCTGCCATGTCACGGTCCACGGAATTGATAAAAAAAGAGGGTAAAAGTGCTTCAAATCATCAAGTCGATATTTTCGATTCCCGAAGAAGTCAGCGCAAATCCTGATGAAAATCAGTTCAAGGATGGCTTCCGATTAAAGACTATAATCAAGGCTGAGTCTGGACTTTCATTGACCAGTGAGAACGATGAGTCTATTGCGAATTTCGCAAAGGAACACCTGTCACTGGAAACGGTTCCTTTCGTCTCAGGGAATGTCCCTCCGATAACGCAGTTCTTTACATTCCTTGAAGCTTCAGGGCGTTCGAGGAACACGATATCCACCTACCGATACGCTTATCAGTTTTGGATGAAATGGGCTGGACAAAGGAAGACGTCTGTCTATAGCCTGACTTTCAAGGACATTGAATCTGCCCTTGCCGGTAAGGACACAAGCACATCCCGGAAACTGCTCTCGATGCTCAAGTCATATTCGAGATGGCTGATGAAATCGAACAAGGCCAGGCTGTTCCTCGAACTCCAGAAGGTGACATCCCCCAGGATAAAGCAGAGGATCGCAAAACATAAATCAGCTGCGATATTCGCAAAAATCGGAGGAGATGCAAAGGAACTATGCTCGAAAGAGGATCGGAAGGGAATATGGATCGGGCTGATGCTTTTCTGCGGACTTCGCATATCTGAAATACAGACTGCCGAGTCCGGTGATAATTTCGTCCAGGTAATCGGAAAAGGAAACAAGGAAAGGCGCATCCCCGCTCCTGAATGGTTGCTTGAAGCTATGAGGAAATGCCCGAAACGGGATGAAGGTGGCTGGCAGAAGCATCGGAATATAATTGATTTCGAACTCCGCAAAAAGTGCGGACTCTCAAAACTTCACAGTCTGAGGCACACTTATGCAACAATGCTTCTGCACAAAGGACTGCTGATTGACGAGATCCAGAAACTACTCGGTCATAATGAAATCAATACGACCCAAATCTATGCAAAGACAAAGATGCCTGAGGGTGTTATTTCAAAACTCGAATCCCTATTAGAGAACTAAATAATAAACTGACCAATAACCTCCCTCGCTCGCTTCGCTCTCTCGGTCGGGCTTGCCCTACGCCCTAGGGGCTCCGGGTAGAGACACCGCGCAACCTGCCTTGATTTTGCGACATTTACCTGTCCGCATACCGCAGTTCATTCATTCGCTTGGCATTCGCCTGCGTCTCATACGTGCTCATTCATTGCTGCTGCCTTTTTCGTCCCGGTCAGCATGGCTTCGCTGATGCTCAGCCTATGCGCCCGTTACGTTACCCTTGGTCGCAAGCTCCCAACGGGAACCGAGCGCACAGGTGGCAAATTATTTTGCGAGATGAAGGATCTTGCGAATTTCGCAACATTGCGTAAGGAGAAAGCGAAACAGATATTTCGGTTTTCTTTTTTTGTCTGCATTAATAACCTCCCTCTCTCGCCTTGCTCGTTCGGTCGGGTATGCCCTCCGCCCTAAGGGCTCCGGGAAAGACGCAGCTCTCGCATCAGCGTCATGCTCATCGTGACCATGGTCGGCATCATCATTGTCATCTTCATCGTCGTCGTTGTCGTCGTTGTCGTCGACGCCCACTGCTGCTGTTGCTGCTCATCCTCCTTCGCTCTCTCCTTTCGCTCAGTCGGGAGAGCCCTACGCCCTAAGGGCTCCGGGGAAAGACACCGCGCAACCCATCCTGATTTTGCGACATCCTCCTGCCCGCGTACCGCAGTTCATGCATTTGCTTGTCATTCGCCTGCGTCTCATACGCGCTCATGCATTGCTGCTGCTTTGTCCGTTCTCCTGACGCTACGCCGGGCTTGGCCACTAATGCGGCCCACGCACCGGCTCCGCTCATTTCGCTGTGCCTTGACAGGCACAGCTGGAGGACCGCCTCCGGCTGTTGCTTTGGATTGCTTCAAACATCTGATGACCGATAATATTTTGCGATATTCGCAAATCTATTGTGCCTATTGACCTCTCTTGCCGAATTGACATAAGAATTATTATCTTCACCGTTTCTTGTTTCTCCTATGCATTCTTACCTATCATTCCAATATTCCCCAATCAGAACAAAATCATTTAGGCGATCCCCTTCGGGTCGGGTCTTCGTGCTCCGCACAGAGCTTCCTCCATCTTCATGAAGAAATTGAAGCTCTATTTATTGATTCTATGTTTTCCGTTCACGTCTATGCTTCAATTTTTCATGAAGCCAGGAGGCGATCTCTGCCTTACGGCTTCAGCCCCTATCGCATGCCTCCCTCTTCTCGGTTTCGTGACAGGCTCCATAGATTCCGCCTGACACTCTCCCGCCGGTCGGCATAAGAGTCGCCCTTGCCCTGTCGCTCGGAGATTCGCGAACAGGGCACAACACTTTCCGCATCCGCTCCAAGTGATGACGGGCTTGCTGTGGACTGCTTCGCGGCTTTCGGGATCGGATGTGAGCTTGCAGCTCACAAATACGTCCGAACCCTCATTAGCCGCTCGCTTTTTCCCCGCCTGTCTCATTCAACGAGTTCATTTCGACAGGCGGCAAGAGCGACGCGTTCGCGTCTTACCAGAAGAAAAACAAAGAACAAGACAAATACGCTGCGGTATACATTTACCCCCCTGACGAATGTGCCATAATATACATTTACGACGCAAAAAATATCCTGGCTCCCTGCGGCATAAAACCGCTCCCAGAAGGTCGCTATTTATTCCTCGTCCGTTCCAGTCAAGTTCGTTTCAGCATAAAACCGCCGTCCGTTGGCGGCTATTTATACTGAAGCCTCTCTTGATTTTATTGCGCCTCCAATTGCCAGGTCGCTTCGCTCATAAAAATAAGTAAAACTGTTTCGTCAGGGGGAAAAATGTATTTGGTTTGAAGGCGGGCGTAGCATGAAGCAACGCCCAGGGAAAAAACCAAAAGAGGAGAAGCAGAAATGAACGAAATCCTGAAAGTCGAAGAAATCATCCGCAAGACCACCCCCCGAGTTGTCATCCCGATTGGTTCCGAGGACTACGAGGAAATCATCCAGGAAGGTGTCGCGCTTTCCCTCAAAATGATTAACAGCCTGGAGAAGTCCGGAGGACAGGCGAGTCCCGGCACCATCGCGTATTATGCCATCCAGCAGCTCAAGAGCGGTCGGCGCAGTTATTATTCCGGCAGAAAGCAAATTCTGTCAGCGGCCTATCAGCTTGACAATGGGCTCACCGAAAGTCTCGATGTTGAAAATGAGGATGGCCTTTGTAATCTCGATCTCATCCCCTCGAAGTTCCCGGATCCCTACGAAGCCACATCTTTAAAGCTTGATTGGAAAGCATATCTCAAGACTGAGCCACGGCGAAACAGGAAAATTATCTTCTCTCTTGCCAAAGGTTTCAAGGCAAAGGAGATCGCCGAAAAACTCCGGATTACCGAGGCCCGGCTTTCACAAATCAGAAGCAATATTGCCAGGAGCGCAAAGGCATTTTTCAATGATGCTGCATCTTCGCATAATGTTGAATGATAATTATTTGCATCATTATTTAATAATATTTATTTTCGTTTCTCCTCTTAAGTTTTCCTCTGTTTGCGTCAATACGAAACAGAGAGAAAACAAAGGAGGAAGAAATGGAAAACAGAATCAAACAGACGGCGCAGGCATTGAAGGACGCTTAC
>JBAQUG010000203.1:0-3666 GCA_049297395.1 Victivallales bacterium
TCAGTTTAACCTTCCCCTGCCAGTTTACCTGGCAGGAAAGGGAGATTGGAGAGCTAAGGGAATGTCCCTTAGCCTCCCAATCTTTGCCTCCTGCGGGACAAGCCCGCAGGGGGGCCAATAAATACAAATTCCTATACTTTGAATTAGCGGACAGCTCGCGCGTGCTTAACGAAACATCGAAAGGCTGAAGAACGCGCAAATCCGCCTCCTGCGGACTACTACGAGCAAAACCACGTGTGTTTGAACTCCTCATTCAAGACGTATTGCCGAAAAACTGTGTTCCGGAAGAGTTATGCTGATCTTCTCCCCTTTCAGGATGACTTCGGAATCCTTCCGGAAAGCCTTGTCGGATTCCTTGTCATCGGACATGACGGAGGAGATTAGGGCCCTGGCCGGTTTTTTCTCAAGACCTGTTATCTCAATTTCGAGACAGACGGGTGAATCGGGGTGCTTGTTCACCGCCATGATTATTATCTGCCCTTCATTTTTCGACGCCAGGATATCGACGTAGGGGATTTGTATAGGATCGCTCTTTACTTTTTTCAGATCATGCCGCCAGCAGAATGTCGGACTTGCCGTTTCATCGCTCAGACGCATCCCCTTGTAATACTGGCCATAAAGCTCGAACATATGGAAAGGCGGATGCCTGACATTGGCATCCTTGTCCCCGATAAGGCCGAAAGCACCAGCACCGCCATGGAGAAGGAAAACCTGGGCGGCATCAACGCCTTCCTTGGCAAAGACCTGTACTGTCGAAGCCTGGAAAAGGGCTGTCGCCATGTCATGCGAGATTTTCCCGGGCCAGTCATATCGCTGCGGGTGCGAGTTCCATTCGGATATGACAAGCTTCCATTTCCCCTTTCCATACTTGTCAATCAGCGCCAAATCCCTCCTGGCCTGTTTTCGTATCAGTTCAGGATAGGCGACTCGGCCAAGATAGCTCCCGTAGGTATCCCACTGCTGGAACCAGGCGGTGTCATAATAGTGGTTGACGATGAAACCAAACAGGTCCGGGCCTTCCTTTGACAGGGCTTCAAGCATCTTCTCATTCCATGGCCCGCCGCCGTAGATGTGGGGGCCGATTGAGATGTCCGGATCAACCTCTTTCATCCGCCTTGCGGCGTCAGCGCACCATTTCGCATGTTCAACCGGATCCCATCCGCCATTGACATCGAACGTCGGCTCGTTCCAAAGCTCCCAGTTCAGGATCTTCGGGGAATTATTTTTCCCGGAATTTGTAATCTTCACATAATCGGCGAAAGCTTTTGGCGTCTGCGTTGAATACAGGTTGTTGTCTTCCTCGCTTTTGTAGCTGACCTTTTCCTTCCTCCAACCCATATTGACAAAAGCATATGCATTCCTTGTTCCAAGCTTGCCGGCAAAATCCTGCCACCATGAATTCCAACTGGAATTGGGAGGATGCATCCATATCCTGACTCCCGCGTCCTGTAGGAAAGGCCGGACTGCTTCAATAAAAGCATCGCTGAATCTGCCATAATCCACATTCTTATTCTCAGGTTTTATCACAGGCGGATACATGAGACATGCCCCAAGCACCTTGCGGTTTACCGGGGCGATCGGTTTCCCGGCGTCAATTTTCGTAAAAGCCATCATCCGCGTCGCCGGCTTTATCCAGAAATTATCCTCCCTGTTTTTTTCCGAAACGCTTTTTATTGCGGCAGTCTCGGGATCGGCCGCCATCTCATCCGGGGAAACCCGGGGCGCGGCCAGAGCCGGATGACTGAGCAAGGGTGGGCCTCCAATGGTTGCGAGCCAGAACGCACTACCGCCGCTTCCTGAAACCACTCCCACCAGAATAGTATTCCATCCTTTCGTCAAGGATGCTTCCTGCCGTATTTCATCCGGCGCCGGAGGCCCGGTGCGGAGACTCCTGTTGATGATGACATTGCCGTTCAGCATCAGAAGCGACCAATAATCCGCTCCCAGGCTGAATGTGACTTTCCTCTCCTCCGGAACCCAGACCTGCGTGACGGCAACAGACAGGGTCTGGTTTTTAAATCCTCCCGGCAGCATCCCCAGATTGACCAATCCGCTTTTTTCCTCGGCCTCGATCGTCAACCAGGACGCGGACTTGCCATCTATCCTCCTGGGAATATCATCGCCCTTGCTGTCCTTGAGCAATTTCACCATGAAATTCGGATCAAGCTGCTTGGGAATCTCATCCGCAGAAGGCGGGAACTGCCCGATGGCCTTCCATCGCATTATGAAATTAAGCTCATCCGCCGCCATCAGCTCGAAGACAAGCAAAAACAGGATTGCACATTGAAGCATCAATTTCAACGCTTTAAATTTTCTCATTTTTCCTCCAGAGCCAATTTCAACGCCATTGGCTGTTTTTAGATTTCATGAATCAATTGCAAAACTTGTATTTTTCGTGTTCAAGGTAGGGACGGCTCTCCGTAGCCGTCCGTTCTTAGGCGGCGTCCCGAGCGCATGAACGCCTCGGGACACCCTACCTTAGGGCTCTTTGGCCGCCTAATTAAAAACCTAAAACGGCGAACGTGATCGTTTCATATGGGTGTGCTGAACCACGTTCAAACAGACACCCGATCTGCCCGTCCGGAAGTGATGCCAGGCAGGAGTAGGCTGACGGACCTCCGTGCAGGCAGTGGGATACCGGCCATGTGGCGCCCTCGTCCACGCTCATACGGACGCTCATGCGGAAGCGACTGGGAGTGTTATATGATGGCAGCAATGATCCTTCAGGGTCTTTTCCACCTGCGGGATTTGAAAAAAACAGGCGTCCATCGGAAGAACGTATGATGCTGCCCTGGCACTGCACATCCGGCAACTGCCGGTCTTCATGCACATCGCTCCAGGAAAGGCCGCCATCGGCGCTGAAGGCAATCCGCCGCCAGGGTTTGTCCGACAGGCAGGTGCGGGAGTTAAGCATGACGCGCCCATCATCCAGTTCGACAACCTGGCATTCATTCAATCCCACGCTTGCCGTGAGGCCTCCCAAATGCCAGGACTTGCCATGATCATCCGAGTATATGACGTTTGACCCAATGCTGTCATCCGTACCCGCCGCATCTGAGTGGCAGCAAGGTATCAGCAGCCTGCCTGCGTGGGAGCCGTGCTTCAGCATGATCCCGACACCCGGGCCAGTCGAATGCCAGCCCCAGCTGCGGAGCTTGACGTCCGCTGTAATATCATTCGGTTTCGTCCATGTGTGCCCATCATCACTTGAAGATGTCATAAAGGCACGGCGCCCGTCTGGGGCATGCATAAAAAAATGCGTATCCCCTTCTGGTTTATTCCAGTTCATCGCCAGCCAGATTGTGCCGGTGGCAGCGTCCTGGACAGGACATGGATTGCCGCAGGTGTTGGCGCCATCTTCCCATACAACAGTCTGCTTGGACCAGGTCCGGCCATTATCCTCGGAGCGTTTGACCAGCAGATGGATGGCTCCATGATCCCCCCAGCCGTCAACGCGCCCCTCGCAGAATGCCAGCAAAGTGCCAGCGCGGGTTACGAGCAATGAGGGGATGCGGTAGATGGCATATCCATCCTTCCCGCTCGTATAGACATCGTTGAGGATCTTCCCCGACAAACTTTGTTTCGTCTTCATAATTATCTCCAGTGTTTTATTTGGAAATCTACTTTTCTCCGCTGTTCATACGCTGATATCCTTTCAACTACTTA
>JBAQUG010000204.1:0-5588 GCA_049297395.1 Victivallales bacterium
ATCGAAAAACGGAGCGGCTGCCTGGAAAATGTCCTAGAACATTCCCCGCAGGAATCAGCCTGATTCCTGTTATAGTTTTTCATTTTAATAAATTCCTCTTTGAATTTATTTAAATGAAAAACTATAGGCTCTTCCAGTTTCTGGCACTCCTTGAAGATCCCGTTTGGAGAATGAATCCCGGAATCTACGGCTTCCAGTATCTGCTTTTCAGTCCTGTTGAGACCGTTTTTATTTGAAGGGAACTGCTGGAGATGCCTGAGCAGAGATTCGGCAAGATAAGGAAGACATGAGGTTTTGCCATGGATGACTTTCAGGATGCCGCGAGGATCCGGAGAGCAGAATGCAGACCATGCGGATTTCGCAAGATTGAGTTGTTCGGCTGAGATTTTCTTCCTGGATCGGAAATATTTCCAGAGTTTGCCGTTCCAAGTTTCCGACCATGGAACCAGGCGAGAATCTGGATGAGCTGGAGTTGGTCGAAGAGGTCGTGTTCAAACCAGAGGACTGTTTCATCGAATTTCCTGAAACATTCAAGAGTCCTGTCCCTTTTCCTGAAGCCTTTGTCGACATTCTTGATATGAGGCCACAGTTTCATGATGAAGCCGGCGCGGATCTGGGACATCTGCCTTAGCGATCTGCCTGCGGGAACCGGCCCCTCGTGCAGGAGATCCCTCCATGGGAGGATTTCCCCTTCCATTCCCGCCTTTTTCAAGGCGTCCCCAGCGCAGTCCCCATTTGTGATATGCAGGATCTTATTCATGCCCAAATTATAAGGCATCGATGTGCAAAGTACAATGGTGTTTTAAAGGAGTGGCGCCATTTTTGAAAACAAGAAATTTTAAATTTGACAGGCAGGAAGCCAATGCCAGGTGACAAAGTCTTTCTTGGCAGCAATATCTTAGAGCTTATCATCAATAACTTCCCCTGCATGGCACGTTGTCACTTTCTTGCAATGTAGCACAGGCATCTTGCCTGTGTTATGGAGCGCCCTGAGGCACTATGCGCTCGTGGCAATGGTCTTGATGTAGAGTTGTCTGTGCGCTAAAGACGTATAAATCTCGGGCAGGGAAATTGGAATCTTCGTCGAAACTTGTTCGCCATGGCGTACGGCGTATACTACGTAATGAATGATTTTGGAAAGCACGGAAAGAAAATATAAGTGAAAAAACTGGGCGGAATCTTTTCAGCCAGCCCTTGCATGGCGCAGGGCGGGTTGTGTTTTCCTGGAGACGATACGGGACTTGCTTTTCTTCTGAATATTCATGAAATACCGTTGCATCCTGGATGAACTGCCACCCAGCTTCTTCTCCAAGTTCATTCGGATATCCCGTATTTCGGTTATGATTGGATCATCTGTCATGTCCTGTCCTCCAAAAGTTCCTCGGGTGTACAGATCATTGGAGATCTGATGTCTAAGTCAAAATTGACACTTTCAAGATCTCTTTTCACCCTGGCGTTTACTATATGCTTGCAATTCCATGAAATCAAATAGTCGATGCCGTGGACAGCGGATATTGCGAGATGGAAGCAGTCGAGTTTTGCCTTCTCGGGAATGTTCAGTGTCTTGAAATACTTTTCAGCAAGCTTTTCGACCATAGGAGTAATCTCAAGTTCCAGGAAACCGGATATGCTCTTCATCCGAAGCTCAGCATATTCGGGGTTTCCAAGAGAAATCTCGCCGATTACATATGGAGATACATAAACATCGAAATTGCGCAGGTTTTTCTCCCACCATTCGCGGGTGATCTGCTGGTGAGCAGCCACGACCAAGTCACGGCTCGGCCTTGCCACAAGATAGCTGATTACGCTTGTTTCGACGTATACTGATTCTTTCATGAATATAATTTACAGCCAGCCAAAGACCAATGCAAATGGCACGCTATTCCTTACAATGTAACACAGGTATCTTGTCGTCAATGGTCTTGATGTAGAGTTGTCCGTCTCGGACAAGTTAATTGGAATCTTCGCCGGGACTCGTGCGTCGTGGCGTACGGCGAACACTACATCCGGATCTTGGAATCCGACAGTCGCTGACACAATCTTGGACGGTGGAACTACCATAGGCCAGGTCTGCGGCAAAGACAGTTCGTTATACTACGCAGTGGAAGTACCGGCAGGAACTTCCAGGATGATCGCCACCCTTAACGGAGAACCCGTCGGAACCAGCAACGACTGTGACTTGTATGCGAAGCTGGCAAACTTCCCGACAAAAGCGTCATATGGTGCAAAGGGTGTGGAGAACCTTGCTGCCAGGACCGAGATACTTACAGTCAGCAATCCTGCGGCCGGCACATGGTATTTCCTGCTATATGGCACCACCTCCTATACCAGCAATGTAACGCTGACGGTGAACTGCTATACTGTAGAAGACATCGTACTTACTGCGGTTCCGCAGAATGATCTCGTGGTTCCGTTTACCGCTGCTTTCAAGGGGCAGGTACTCGATGGCAGCAAGACTGGCATCCCGAACATCGTGGTCCAGGTCAGGAATCCGATCACAGGTCTTACTACCTCTCTTACAAAGACTGACACGAAGGGGTATTTCTCATATTCTGCCACCGTCAACGCCGAGGGGGACCATACTTTCGACTTCTTCTTTGCCGACATGCCCGACACCTCCAAGGGAACTGCGAGCCATACAGTCGCCACAAGAGCTGGATGCATGATTTATGATGTCAATGTTCCTGGCGCTGCACAATTTGATTTCTCATATTATCTTCCTGCCATCCCCATCGAACTCAAGGATCATGATGGACTTCTAGCAAATGACTACCGGTCAGGACTTCAGAACTTCCTCAACATAAGAAACGGCTGGACGGACGCAGATGACAGTGCTTATGTGGCAATGTGGCCTGAGTATACCATAGCGAAGGCTAGAGACGACACCCAGATCGTGAACAAGCTCGAATCAGGCCTCTACATGCTCTTCTATGGAGTCGGAGGCGCGGGCGTAGGAAACGATATGACGACGATATCAGCGTTCTCTGCAGTGCCATACATGGTGCACGTGCCTCCAGATGAGAAGGACACTGTCCTCGATAATCTCCGGTCGCTGAATATCATTGACGACAAGCAGTTGGATGATATCAAGAACCAGGGGAAGATAGGCGTGGTCGCCGTTACAGCGGTAAGTAATCCTGGCGAGGGAGCTGAGCAAGGCGACCGCACAATCGCGCTCATTGCCCGCGAACAGCTCTATCTGCTTTCGACAATTGCGCAAGGAAATGGCATTCCCTTTACTGACGGAGAGAAATATTCCGATGTACTTACAAAGAAAGCCACTGTGACGCTCCCAGTCAGCAACCGCAAGATAAATGTCGTGACCTCGGCTTTCGTGAAGTGATATGATATTGGCAACCGATTGAATATCCCAATCACCTATGACATCAACACAATCTCCGAACGTTCCCAAAAGTAAAGCGGACATTCCTGTCTGCTTATTGTAAAAAAATGAATCCAAACAGACAGGAATGTCTGTTTTACCTTGCCCACCTTGCCTTCGTGAATTGAGTTTTGCAATGGAAATGTTACTTTAAGAGCATGACAAAAAATATTTCAGACGAACTCGGACCAGTAATCAAGGGAAGTGACAATTTCCTTTTATTGACCCATGAGAAGCCGGACGGTGATGCGCTCGGATCTCTTTTCGGGCTCTTCACTGTTTTCCGTGAGAATGGAAAGAAGGCCGATGCTTATCTTCCAGAAAAACCGCCGATGCGTTATGCCCCTTTCATGCCTGAAGGAATCATCATGGACAAGGCCCCTGATCTGGACTCTTACTCCTGTATCGTGTGTCTTGATATTTCGACCCCTGACAGGATCGGGATTGAAAAGACATTGAGGGAAAAACTGCTTTCATGTCCTCTGATAAATATCGACCATCATCCGGACAACAAGCTTTTCGGAAAACAGAATTTCATAGTTCCAGATGCGGCAGCTACCGCCGAAATAATTTTCAGGACTATAAAAGATTCCACGGAAATGCGTATTTCGCAGACAGCCGCTACATTCCTGATGATGGGGATTGTCATGGATACAGGTGGTTTCCGTTTTGACAATACGAAGGCTTCTACATTGAAAACCGCCTCCGAACTCATGGCGGCAGGCGCCGATTATTCCCGCCTGATCAATGCTTTGTTCTTTTCCCAGCCTTTCAACTTTGTAAGGATGGAGGCGGAGCTTATTTCAAAGAAACTGCGCACGGCTTTTTCAGGGAGATATGCCTGGGCGTATCTTAGTGACGAGATCCTTGCCGAATTCGGGGTGGAGAAAAAGGACACTGAAATGCTTATCGACTCGCTTCGTCAGATCCAGGGTGTGGAAATAGCCGCCATCTTCTACAGGAAGGATGATGGTTTCAAGATATCCCTGCGTTCGAAGAATCAAAAGTATTCTGTTGCTAAAGTTGCAAGAGCCCTCAATGGAGGAGGACATGAACTGGCGGCAGGTGCGTTCATTAAGGCGGAAGAAGTTTCAAAGGCTGAAAAAATACTCAAGGACCGGATCGGTGAGCTGCTGGGTTGTAAATGATTCGTTTCGAATCATTTATCCTGAATCTTATCAACCCACTTTTCGATTTTATCGGCAAATTCAGATGGATTTATCGGTTTTGAAACATAATCGTTCATTCCGGCATTGATGCATGCCTCGCGGTCGCCCTGCATCGCATTAGCGGTCATGGCGATTATAATGACATCATGGTTGATTACCTTTGAATCCCTGTTTCGGATCATCCTGGTGGCTTCATATCCGTCCATTTCAGACATCAGGCAGTCCATGAGCACAATGTCATAGGGGATTAATTCAAGGGCTTTGACAGCCTCAATTCCGCTGGCTACAGCTTCGGCGGAATAGCCCAGCTTGTTGAGGATTGCAATGGCTACCTTCTGGTTCGTGATGTTGTCTTCGGCGAGGAGGATTCGCGCCCTGGCTTTCATCTGCGAAGGAAGGGAATGACGGGTAAGGATGTTCTTTTTTGAAATGTCCTTCCCGGATATTATTGTTCCAAGAAGAGAGGCAAGGCAGTCATAGAGATGTGACTTCTTGAGCGGTTTTGTAAGATACGCCGAGAATCCGAACCTGCTGAAGCGTTCGGCATCTCCACGTTTTGCGAGGGAGGTCAGCATTACAAGGAGAGTGTTCTTAAGTCTCTGGTCCTCCTTGATGATTCTTCCCAGGGATTCGCCATCCATCTCCGGCATCTGCATGTCGAGTATGGCTATCTCATAAGGATCTTTATTGTCAAAGGCCTCGGCAAGCTTTTTCAATGCTTCGGTGGCCGAGTGGACTTCATCGTGCCTGCATTTCCAGGATTCCAGAAGAAGCGAGAGCAGTTTCCTGCTTGTCTCATTGTCATCCACTGCAAGTATCCTGTGTCCGGAGATGCTTTCAAGGAATTTTTGCGGTACGGCATCCGCGTTCGGCTGTTTTTCAAGAGTCAAGGTAACCCAGAATGTGGAACCAGATCCCTCCTTGCTCTTCATTCCGATGCTTCCGCCCATTGCCTCTACAAGTTTCATTGATATCGCAAGTCCAAGCCCCGTTCCTCCATACTGCCTTGTCGTTGATGCGTCAACCTGTGTAAAAGG
>JBAQUG010000205.1:0-5157 GCA_049297395.1 Victivallales bacterium
AACTACATTGATGATTCCGAATGCCGCTCCGATTTCATAGCTCCTGGGGAAAATCCGGATGACATCGTCCGGTTTTGCGGAAGTCGCAATATCTATGTCGTCGGAAGTCTTTCCAAGCAGCCTGTCGCGCACCGCACCGCCTGCGAAATACGCAGTGAATCCGTGGGACTGGAGTTGGCGGACTACTTCCACGGCTGAGTTAAAGCAGTCGCTGCTGCTGTTGGTAGAACATGTAAAATTTGAATTTTTCAACCTGGTGACCATGTCAAGCCCGATGTGTTTTAAATTCGAAGCACGAATATCGAAATCCGAAACAATCTCGAAACAAAGAAAACCTTGATTCTAAAACAATGTTTGAAACATTTGAAATTTAGTGTATTTCCAACTTGTTTCGGATTTCGATATTCGTGCTTCGCTCTTATTCATAGCTTTTACCGACTGCCTGCACCATCAAAAGCCATCATCATCATAACCAGAGTCCTCTTCACGTTCGGGCCTGTTCAACTTCTTTATCCGGGTGAGGATGACCATCAGGTATACCATGAAGCAGATGAGGCAGACAGTCTGGAAATCGAGGAATGGCAGGTTCAGGCCGTAGTAGACGGTCGCTATGATCATACCCGGAAAGCTCGCATAAATCGCGATCGTGAAAAGACTGGTAAACGAGAAGTCCTCTGGCAGATCCCCTTTGCCTGTCAGGAAAAACAACGACGAGAAAAAGATTGCGGACAACGGGATGAAGAAGATCATGGTGATGAAGATGCTCCCAAAGACAAGCAAAAGCATGGCCAGAAGGAGGGATGTGTGCAGCATGTTGAAATTCAGGGATGTTTCAGAAATATACTTGGAAGGCTGGAACGCGTTCTTTTCGGCATAGGCCATTATCCCCTTTCCCGGGTTTCCGGTGATCTTCCCACGTTCCGGCATTTTTGTGAATGAGAAAAAAAGCGGGAACACATAGAACTCGCTGTTCGCCTTCATCCATAGGACCACGGATGTAGGGAGCCATAGCACGCCCCTGTTTGAAATGCCGTCGTCGGGATTGAATGTCGAACTGTCCTTGCTGCCTTCGGGAATGAAATCAATCCTGTTTTCGTCAATGCGGATAAACCTCGCCTTTTCCGGATTAAGCGAAGGGAGAAGCCCCTTGTCGGTGAATTTAGCCTCGCCGAACTGGGAATACATGGAACCGCAGTATCTGCCGATCAGCGTCTTGACGGGAAACGACTGCAGGACCACTGCCAGGATGGAACATAGGAATGCAAGCAGAAGGAAATAGAACACAGCCTTGCGCCATGATGTCTTCACTAGCGTCAGGAAAACGTCCGTGCCGCTGCAGATCGATATGACCGTCTTTATGAAATTCTGGTTGCTATTCATTGTCCTTCCTGATGAGTTTCCTGAGGAACTTCAACCTCGCATACCGTCTTTTGAGCTTGCCGAGAGCAGGTTCGATCTTCTCATACGCCTCCTTGGTGAGCCTGTCCACGAAAAGTATGCCGTCAAGATGGTCTATCTCGTGCTGGAAGGCCCTGGCGAGAAGGCCGCCGCACTCCACCGTGAAATGTTCGGCTCCTAGGATCTGCGCGCTCACCACAACCGTGGAAGGCCTTTCCACAGGCGCATAGAGATCCGGAACGCTCAGACACCCCTCCTCCTTCACGCAGATATCCTTCCCATATGACACTATCTCCGGATTCACAAGCACAAGAGGCATCCTTTTGAGCAGAATAGCCTCGCCAGGAGATGAAAGGATCTGCACGTCGTTCTCATCCCTGGGGATCGGAACTCCCAGCGAGATGACACGGATACCGGATCCGACCTGGGTCGCGGCAAGCCCGACTCCATCAAATTCGATCATCGTATTCTTGAGGACTTCCGCAAACTTCAACAGCTTATCATCGACGTTTTTAACGGGCTCGGCCTTCTTTCCAAGGAACGGATCCCCGTAAACTCTGACTTTTTCAATCTTTTTCCCACCAATGCGCATTTGTATACACCTTTAATTATTGGAACAGGCAATATACTTCCCCAATTGGCAATCCGAAAGGACAGGCGTTCAGATTTGTTTGCAGGTGAATTCATGCTCAAGTCTTCAAGCAGGACGGGCTTCAGCCTGTACCCATGTTTTAAGGCGGCTGTGCCCGCAACCCAGAAAGAATCCAGAATTCAGAAGACAGCGGCCTACTGGATATATTTCCCGTAGTCAAGCCCGGCAACGATCCCGTTTACAAGAACACGCATTTTTCCCTCGCTAACGCTCGTCACAGTTTTAAGTGTCAGGTTTTAAGTTTTAAGCAGATGGCAGTAGGAAGAAATATTTAACTTAAGGAATTTCTATTACTTAAAACTTAACACTTAAAACTTCTTGTTTATTTCAATTCGCCTGCGTCGCCATCAGGCTTGCTGCGTCCTGCCTTCTGACCTGGTTCGACGTGTAGAGCTCCTTGAGCGCCTTGTCCATCGTGATCATGCCGTCCTTGGACATGGTCTCGATGATGGATGCGATGAGATGGCTCTTGCCCTCGCGGATAGTCGCCCTTATCGCAGGTGTCCCGACCAGCACTTCAAAGGCGGCGACGCGCCCCTTGCCGTCGCGTCTGGGAAGCAGCCGCTGCGCGACTATTCCGAGCACCGTTCCGGAAAGCTGGAGCCTTATCTGGTTCTGCTGGTGTGCGGGGAACGAGTCTATTATTCGGTCTATGCTCTGCGCCGCGTCGTTCGTATGCAGGGTGGCTAGGACTAGATGTCCGGTCTCAGCCGCAGTCAGAGCCGCGCCTATTGTCTCCGTGTCGCGCATCTCGCCGACAAGTATGACGTCCGGATCCTGGCGCAGGACGTATTTGAGCGCGTTCGCAAAGCTGAGAGTGTCCGCAGAGACCTCCCTCTGCTCGATCACGGCCTTCTTGTTGCCATGCACGTATTCGATTGGATCCTCCACGGTGATGATATGGCACGCGCGGGTCTCGTTTATCCTGTTGATAAGGCTCGCCATGGTCGTGCTTTTCCCATGCCCGGTGGGGCCTGTGATGAGCACCAGCCCCTGATGCTTGTCCATCATGTTCACCAGCGTTTTCGGGAGCCCCAGCTCCTCCGGCGGAGGGATCCTCTTCGGGATCACCCTGATCGCCGAAGCGACGCTGCCCCTCTGGTAGAATCCGTTCACCCTGAAACGGAAAGGCGCTGAATCGACTGTACCGTCTTCGTTCTTCTTCATGACGTTCACGCTCAAGGCGAAATCGACTTCGCGCCTTTCCTCGAATATCTCCCTCTGCTTTGCATTGAGCACGCTGAACAGCAGCCTCTTGGTGTCGGAAGGGCTCAGCGGTTCAGTCGCGAGCGGGTTGAGCTCGCCGTTGATTCGCAGGCAGGGACTGTATCCGGCGGTGATTATGAGATCGCTTGCACCGTTGGAAACAGCGCTGTGCAGGAGGCGCTTCATGTTGATCGTCTTCTCATCCTGCATTTCGCCTTCCAGAGTATCGCGGAACATGTCCACTCCGCTCTCCATCCCCTGGACCAGCAGTACAAACTCCTCTCGGTTCGTCGACGCCGCTGACCCCGAGGCCAGCGTTATCTTCCCAGCCTTGCACAAGTCTGCCAGTGCGCGCGCGAAAGTCTGCATCCCCTCCTCGTATCCGCGCTTTATCAGATCTTCGAGATCAGAGTAGTTCCTGGCTTCTATGACTCTCTTCACCAGCGGTGTCGCCTTCAGGATTTCCACCGCGGGAACCATGCCGCTGCCATCGGCCCTAGGCACAAGCCTCTGTGCGACTATCCCCTCCAGCGCAAGTGCGAGATCCGCAGATGCCTGTTCACGCAGATGCTCAGGAAAATTGTTCACAATTCGCTCAATGGACTGGATGACATTCGCCGTGTGCACCGTTGAAATCACCAGATGGCCGGTCAGCGCCGCGGATATCGCGATCTGCATCGTCTCAAGGTCGCGCATCTCGCCGATGAATATCACGTCAGGGCTCTCCCTGACCACGTTCTTCAGAGCCTCTGCGAAATCCGCAGTGTCGGATCCTATCTCGCGCTGCGTGACAAGGCATTTCTTGTCACGGTGCACGAACTCTATCGGATCTTCAATCGTGACTATGTGCTTGTTGAAAGTCTCGTTGATGTGGTTGAGCATCGCCGCCATCGTTGTGGATTTGCCGCTGCCTGCCGATCCGACAATGAGGACAAGCCCCCTTGGCCGTTCAGCAAGCTCGGAAAGGACCTTCGGAAGATTGAGGGCGCTGAACTCAAGTGCGCCAGACGGCACGAGCCTGGCGACGAATCCCGGCTGCGCCTGCTGGAGAAGGAAGTTTATCCTGTACCGTGAACCGTCAAATGAGAATCCGGTGTCGACGCTCCCCGTCTGCTGGTATTTGCTCTCGACTTCAGGCACGAGGATGCCTGTCCTGAAACTCTCTATTTCGTCGGCATTGACAAGCGGCGCATCCAGAGGTTTCATGGTCGTATTTATCCTGGCGTACGGGACTTTTCCGGCGGAAACAAAAAGGTCTGAAGCACCTATGGACATCATTCTGGAAAGGAGGTCGTTGATCATATGCAGCACCGCTCTTGTTATATATACCAGGATGCAACTTTCAGGCCATGGAAGCGTCAGCAGAGCGACGCTGCTACAACTCTGAATCTTAATGTAGCCACGGCACTCTGTTGCCGTGCTCTTGAATGTTGCCAGGCATAATTTAGGAAACTACTAAAAATACGGGCGCAAACTGGGAATTTCAAGGGGAACTGTCAACAGTCGTCGGTCGTCAGTCGTCAGTTTAACTTGGCAATGGAAATTCCCTAGACAAGACAGATTAACTGGATTTCAGCAAATGTACCCTGGCTACCGACGACTGCCTACTGACGACTTCCCTTAATCCCCTCCAGCCTCGCCTTGATATATTTCAACTCCTTTTCCGGATACTTCCGCTTCAACTCGTCCTCAAGTAGAGCAATAGCCCTGTCCCGGGCATCCTCTTCAAGATAGACGTCCACAAGCTTCATGACGATCGGTACATCCTGGGCGCAGCGGCCATTTTTTTTAAGGTAGGCGCTTATGAGGCCGATGGCGTTCTCGTGGTCCTCGGTCTTGGTGACGAATATTTCGATCAGCAACGCGATTACATGACAGTTCCCCGGATCCTTCTCCAGGAG
>JBAQUG010000206.1:0-2453 GCA_049297395.1 Victivallales bacterium
GTTCTACCTCACAGAATACTCGTCTTACAACATTTCTCGGGGGCTGAACGATCAGAAAATTACGGTGATGAAACTAAAAGCTGATAGGAATTTTAATTTCATGATGCGTGTAAGATAGTCCGAATCAGGGTAAGAATCAAGGATCAGGTTAAGGCTTCAGTCCGTTTTCCGGTTACTGAGGCCGCCTTCGGAAAGGTAAATAGGCAAGCTCGTGGAAATCAGAAGGAATGCCAAGAAAATTCACCTGAAAACTGGTAGGCCCGTCCTGTCTCCTGAATTCAGAAGCTGAAAAAAATATATTTAAAAATCATATGTTCTCCATGTTCCTATCTGTAATATCCCCTGTATTTCTCAATTGCGTCGCACAGGGCCTCCACGTTTTCAAGAGGAACCCCGTCATCAACTTCTCCGCTGAGCCAGAGTCCGCCCTCAGGACTCCCAAGAGCCTTGACCGCCTCCTTCACATGAGCATCGATGTCGGAAGGCCTGCAGAACGGGAACATCTGCCTGTCGAGATCCAGATTGACGCAGACCTTGTCTTTGCATACGCGGACAAGATTGTCGAGTCCGTTGGCGCGGAACTGCGGATTTATCACGTTGACACCGCATTCGATAAGATCGGGTATTATCTCGTAGATCATTCCGTCGGTGTGCATGTAGACATAGTGTCCGGCCTCTCTTACTGGCTGGTAGAGCTGCATGAAGCAGGGCTTCATGTATTTCCGCCACTTCTCCGGGCCCATCGCCAACGAGTGCTGCATTCCAAGATCGTCGCCGACATAGAACACCGCCCCTTTTTCCTTCTGGTTCTTCAGCCAGATGTCGCGCTGGCGGAGATTGTATTTCAGGACAGTATCGATGAGCATCCGGAGTTCCGGAGGTTCCTCGGCAAAATCTATCATGACCTCCTCGAATCCCCTGAGGTCTGCAAGACGCAGATACATGAAGCCGTGGGGCAGGCCGGCGTCCTTCTCCGGAGCCTTCAGCCTGCGGACGTCTTCACGTGTCGGAACTGGATGCTTTGTGACTATCGCTTCCTGTCCGTGGTGGACATTCTCCCACACGCAGCCCCAGGCATCGACATGCGCACCCGCCATGTATGTCGCGCTCCAGACCTGGTCATAATTCCTCTGTCCGTCCTGTTTCCCGAAAATAGCCGGATGTTTCCTGATGATCGCATCGAGCTTCTCGCGGTGCAGCATCCAGGCCGACGGAAGAATTCCGACCGATACCGGGATGTATTCGGGTTTCATCATCAGCATTGACTTCATCCTGTCGTCCATCATGGGTACTCTCCTTAATTATATTTTTTTACAAGGAAAAAAATATCATCAACAATAATATCTTGCGTTCAAAAAAATATGCAGTATAATTATGTACAATAAAGAATCTCCGCTCGTCCATTCCGTGGCGCAACACCGGATGTTGGAGACAGGTTCCAATGTCAACCAGCCTCTTCAAGGAGATTCTTTACAAACGATGGAATCTAAATGGAACCTTTAAAAATGGGGAAGCGCAGATACTACAAGGAGTTCCATAATCTCACGGATTATGGATTTCCGGAGGTGCCTCTTTTCGGGGCGTACAGGTTCGACAAGGCGATCGAATCCCTGCACATCCATACGCACAGTGATTTCGAAATATGCTATCTTGTTGAGGGAAGGCAGAACTACAGGGCTCTTGGCCGCGACTATCTTCTCAAGGGTGGAGACCTCTTCATCACCAGGCCCGACGAACCGCACAGCACGGGAAAACAGCCGCAGGAGAAAGGCAGTCTCTTCTGGCTGCATCTTATGGCTCCCAGGAAAAACAGGCCGTTCCTCGGTCTCCATCCTGATTTCAGCAGGGATCTTTATGCGAGACTTTCCATGATCCAGGGGAAATGCTTTCCCGCATCATCGATGGTGCGGGAGCTTTTTGAGAGGCTTTACGAGCATCTTCCAATGCCGGACACACCGTCCAGGAAAATAGTGATGGGCAATCTTCTTGTTTCCCTTATTATTGAGATCTCCATATGCTGGGAAAAACCTCAGCGGATCGAGGACAAGGACCTCAACAAGATAATACAGTTCATGAATGAGATGGCCGAATCGAAAATAGGAGTTCCTGAAATGGCCGGGTTCATGGGTATTTCGGTCTCAAGATTCAAGGCGCGTTTCCGACAGGAGACAGGCATGCCGCCGGCCGAATATTTCCTGCGCCTCAAGGTTGCCAGGGCCAGGGAATTCCTCGAATCCGGAAAAGGGAATGTGGGAGATACGGCATTGCGCTATAAGTTCTCGTCCTCCCAGCATTTTGCGACAGCCTTCAAGCGCTTTACCGGCATCCAGCCGTCATACGTCCGGAAACGACAAGTAACAAATCCGGCATCCATATGACGCTGCTGCCCGCCTACAGGCTCCTGCGGTGTAAATATTCACTGAACTATGTTCGTTCAGTGAATATTTACATCT
>JBAQUG010000207.1:0-5977 GCA_049297395.1 Victivallales bacterium
AAGTATACCTTTGCTCCAAAGCTATCCTCTGAAAAAAAGCCTGACGGTCGGATGGAGTCAAAACCACTAGAGGATCTTTATCCATTACTTGAACGTGAAGAATTTTATTCAAACATGATATTTAAAGATGATAGGGCCGGCAATGCTTGATATTGACGACAAAACCAGGCTGTTCGCATTTGATTTGGATGGAACTCTCTATTTGGGCGAGAAAGCAATGCCCGGAGCTGTTGAACTTATTGATTACTTAAGGGAAACATATAGAATTGCATTCTTCACCAACAACTCATCCAAGACGGGGAAGGAGGTGCAGGGAAAGCTGCAAAGACTGGGCTTCAAATGCAACTTGGACGAAGTCTATACCTCCTCTTCGGCCACGATAAAATATCTTATAAAAGAGAATCTCGACAATGTATATCTTATAGGCTCTGAGAGTTTCCGAAGCGAACTGACAGAAAAAGGTCTTCGAACTGCATATGATGATTCTGCTGACAATCTAGTTGTCGGGTTTGATTATGATTTTAACTACAAGAAAATATCCATAGCGCTGTCAATATTGCTGAGGGGAGGGAGGTTTATAGCCTGCAATGAGGATTCATTCTTTCCAGTGGGGCAAAACAAGTATATGCCAGGATGCGGTGCGATGGTTGGGGCAATTACTGCATCTGCAAACAAAAGACCAGACTTTATTGCTGGAAAGCCTAATACATACATGTTATCGATGATTTCAAAAGCCTACAATGTCGGACATGATGAAATCATTGTTGTAGGAGACTCATATGATAGCGATATTACGATGGCGCTCAACTTCAACTGCAAGGCTATTTTAATTTCTGACAACTTCAACGCTCCCCATCGTGGAAATCTAAATTCAGTAAATAATATCAAGGAAATACTTCATCATATAAAGGAGCGCAAATGAACGTATTAGAATATGAAATGATCGATCTTCTGAATAAATTGAAGAACGATTATGGCGCTTTCGAGATCAAGGCTGAATATGAGAACGAGGGCAGCAGGCAGGTTGAGTTGATGAGACTCAAGGATGTTGCCGACAAGGCAGGTTTGCCGTTAATACTCAAAATTGGCGGGGTAGAGGCTGTAACTGACATCTATGACGCTCTCTCCATTGGCGCAAATGGGATTATCGCCCCTATGGCTGAAACAGCTTTTGCAGCAAACAAATTCCTGGGCGCAATTGAAACATTCGTGTCTGAAGACAATCAGAAGGATATTGAATTCGCAATAAATATAGAAACAATTACAGCATACAATAACATTGACGAGATACTGAATCTGGAAAAATTAAAATTGCTGAAGAGCATTACTGTTGGAAGAGTAGATTTCACCGCTTCAATGGGAGCTGACAGGAGTTTTGTGGACAGCAATGAAATGTTAAGATACTGTACGGAAATCTGCAGGAAATCAAAGGCAAAAGGATTAAAAACCGCACTTGGAGGCGCAATCTCGGCAGGATCCGCGCGATTCATAGAGAATCTTGTGTCAAATAATCTCCTGGACAAATATGAAACACGGAAACTAGTCTATCGCAAGGATGCTGTTAAAACTATTGATGATGGTCTCCTGACAGGCATAAAATTTGAACTCCTTTGGCTTAAAAGCAAAAGGCGCTACTACCACCGCGTGAGAAATGAAGATGAGAAGAGAATAGCAATGCTCGAGAAAAGAGTCAATGGCGAAATATGTAGGGCATAGAAGCTCATTGTAACAACAACAGCCTCCAGCACGCCTTGCGAAACTATTAATAATATATTTAACAATTTCACAGAACCTATGAATGTACTTTTAATTTTTCCCTTTTCAGTTATAGAATGGAATAACAAATACGAAGAGCCGCGCATTCCGCTTAATATAACTTATCTTGCCGCTGCTGCGCGGAAGGCCGGTCATGACGTCAGCCTGATTGACATGAGGCTTGAACAACAGACACGCAAGCTGGAAACAAGTAATTCCTTTGAAAGTGACAGCGTAAAATTACTTGATAATCTTTTACGAGAAAAGATTACTTCCAATAATGTCGGCATAGTTGGAATTAACTGCCTATACTCCGGATTATTCCCGGTCGTTGTGCATATTGCAAAGCAAATAAAGACATTGAATGCCAATATTAAAGTCACGATTGGAGGTATTCATCCAACTTTATATGCAAAAGAGATCTTGAATCAATATAAGGGCATAATTGATTATGTAATTATCGGGGAAGGCGAAAATTCATTTGTCAGCCTTCTTGACTGCCTTAATAATAATGCCGCAGATTCCTTAAACACTGTTGATGGATTCGGGTATGTTTCTGATGGCAAGGCAATTGTCAATCAGAAAAAGAGCTACATTGAAAACCTTGATACGTTGTCGTTTCCGGCGGTAGATCTATTAAATATAACTGATTACTTTGTTGACACCGGCAGCTGGCACAGCCCTAAAAAAATGCCTATCAAGACCCCTGTCCCAATCCTCACAAGCAGGTCTTGTCCGAAAATGTGCAATTTCTGCAGCATGCATTTTGTCCATGGCAGAAAAATTCGTTATCGGTCTCCCGAAAACGTAGTGGAAGAGATGAAAATGCACATGGACAAATATGGATTGAATTATTTTAATATTACTGATGACAACCTAACCATCAACAAGCCAAGACTTCTTCGGCTTATGAATTTAATTATCGACGAAGGGTTGAACATACAGTTTTCAACCGAAAATGGCGTCTACATGGACACCCTTGATGAAGAAGTGCTGGATGCAATGTCAAAGGCAGGGCTTGCCAGGCTGCACCTAGCCTTTGAAACTGGCTCAGACTATATCAGGAATAAAGTCATAGGGAAAAACCTATATAATGAAAAAATACGCGCGATCCGTGACATAATAATACAAGATAAATATAACCATATATTCCTGTACGGATATTTTATAATTGGACTCCCCGAGGAAACTGAAGATACCCTAAATGAAACATATCAGCTAATAACATCATTCCCTCTTGACAATTATTCTGTTTTTTATGCTGTTCCATTTCCTGGAACCAAACTGTATAGCCAATGCCTCAGAGACAGGCTTTTCACTGAAGAATACTTCTATGATATCAATTCGCTTGTCAACCAGGTAAATGTCGGGCAAATGGTAAAAGGGTCTCCCAATATAAAACCATACAATCTTGAAGTAGCGGCCCTTGTCGAATTCAAGAAAAAGGCTCAAAAATATCTGGATATGAAGAGGCGTAATTCACATGTTCCCAAGAGCAGTCCCCTAGGACGCACAACTAAAAGGATTTAATTCGATTCAAACATGATGCCCGGCAAATGCCATTTATGTTTCTGTGACTTGCTCTCAAAACCCGTTTTGACACTCGACGGTATGCCAAGGGCCGCCCAATACTTCCCCGGAAAAGATGAATTCAAAGAGGACAAAGGCATAACTTTGAATATTTATCAATGCTCCAGGTGCGGATTGGTGCAGATAAGCATGCAGCCTGTTGAATATTTCAAAGAAGTAATTACCGCCACATCATTTTCCGACAAGACAAAATCATTCAGGCTGTCACAGATGAATGATTTTTCAAAGAAATTCTGCCTTGCAGGTAAAAGAGTCCTGGAAATCGGATGCTGCAAGGGGAATATGCTGGATATCATGAAAGAGGCCGGATTAAACGCAGTAGGTCTAGAAGCATCATCCGAATCCGTATCTGCCGGCAAGGCGGCAGGCAGAAACATGCTCTGTGGCTATATTGGCGACATGAACAAAATACCTGGTCATCCATACGACGCATTTGTTTGTTTGAATTACCTCGAACACCTTCCAGACCCCGACCGTATAATTAAAATCATACACGACAACACTGCACCTGATGCAACAGGCTATGTAACCGTACCCAATTTAGATTTCCTGCTGGAATCAAAATGCCTTTATGAATTCGTAGCGGATCATCTTTCCTACTTCACTAAGAAGACATTGGCCTTTGCCTTCGAGAAAAACGGTTTTGACGTAATTGACTGCCATACGATAAATGAGGACAATGACATTGTAGCCATTGTAAAGAAAAAGCAGCCACTGGATCTTTCCATGCACTTCACGGAGGTTGAAGCGCTTATTAAGGACTTGAAGCAAATTATAGAGGGCTATAAGTCGGATAACATGAAAGTTGCAGCATGGGGTGCCGGGCACAGAGCACTGGCATTATTATCATTGGCAGGAATCAGCGATATTGAATATGTTATAGACTCCGCAAAGTTCAAGCAGGGAAGATTTACTCCCTCATTGCACTTGAACATAGTTGCCCCAGAATACCTGAGGCAGAATAAAGTTGACTTGGTCATAGTCATGGTTCCTGGCATATATCCTGATGAAGTTATAAGGACATTGCTGGAAATGAATTTAGGGGTGGACATTGCCGTACTTCGTGGAAACGAAATTGAATTCATCCGAAATGACAAAAGGAGATAATTATTGTGAAAGCTAAAATCCAGGCAAGGATATTCTCGTCTGATAAGACCAAATTGGAAACTGTAATACCTTTGAGAACGCCATATTCCGTGCATATCGACGTATGCAGCCTATGTAATTTCAAATGTAAATTCTGCTTTCAGGCAGACGAGGATGCAATAAGCAAGAAAGGACTAAAACGCGGATTCATGGACTTGTCTCTTTTTAAAAAAATAGCGGACGACCTTGCCTGCTTCAAGGATAAGCTTAAAAAGGTGAAGATTGGACTTCACGGCGAACCTACGCTCCACCAAGAACTTCCTGAAATGATCAGGTATCTGAAGTCCACTGATGTCACAGAAGTCATAGAGCTGTTTACGAACGGGTCACTTCTAAATCCAAAGCTTAACAAGGAATTGATCATTGCTGGCCTTACAAGGATCAACATATCCGTCGAAGCGCTCAGCTGCGATAAGTACAAGGAAATAACTGGCGTTAAGATTGACATGGATCAATTTGTGCGAAACATCAAGGATCTATATGACAACAGGGGCAGCTGTCGACTTTATATCAAAATAGTTGATGTCGAGATGAGCAAGGATGACAAGGATAAGTTCTATTCCTTGTTTGGAGACATTTGCGATGAAATATTTATTGAGAATGTCGTTCCTCAATGGGCTGAAACAAACAAGTTTGAGCTAAAAACCACGGGAATGTATGGACAAAAGATAAACAAGTACAAGCATGCCTGCCCTTTTTTATTCATGTATCTGCATTTCAACTATGACGGGACTGCCAGCGGATGCACGTTAGACTGGGGCAAAGAAGTGCTGATAGGCGATATCAGCAAGGAAAGCGCGCTGGAAATATGGAATGGCAAAAGGCTTAGGGAATTGCAAATAGCACATCTTGAGAAGAAGCGCGATAAAATCCCATTTTGCGCCAAATGCCTTGCTCCAATGGTGTGTTGCCTTGAAGATTTGGATGCTCATGCGGACATGCTTTTAAAAAAGATAAAACAATAATTATAAATTGGAACAGGTATAATTTGAAAATATTTATTACAGGCACAAATGGTTTTGTAGGCCGGAACTTAAAGGAATATTTCCAGGACAAGCATGACATTCACTGCCCGAAACGCAACCAGCTCGACTTGCTGGATACCAGGGCGGTACAGGAATTTATTACAGGAAATCAGTTTGACATTGTCATTCATTGCGCAGTGAATATTCAGTCCATTGAACATAATTTGAGGATGTATTTCAACTTAGAAAGATGCGCAGGGTCTTTCGGTAAAATGCTAAGCGTCGGTTCAGGCGCTGAATATGACATGAAGAACTATGTTCCTAAAATGAAAGAGGAGTATTTTGGCAGGAATATTCCCTCAGACATATATGGATTATCAAAGTACGTGATTGCAAAAGATATTGAAAGCAAGCACAGGAACATATATAACCTTCGCATATTTGGCATATATGGGAAATACGAGGATTACAAGCGGAGATTTATATCAAACAACATCTGCAGGACATTGTCAGATCTAAAT
>JBAQUG010000208.1:0-4987 GCA_049297395.1 Victivallales bacterium
GCCTTTATCCTCTGCAAGCCGGGAGACTGGAAGAATTTCGCATATCTCGATCTCAACAACAGGATAACTGAGAACATGTCCTGGCTTTCTGAGAACCTCGGATGCCGGGTTCTCGTGAACTTGTCAAGCATAGCTGTATATCCGAATAAGAGCGGCAGATATGACGAGGAGTCGGAGACCAGCATGTCTGGAAACACGGAATGCCTCTATGGCCTCGCTAAATTCAGCTCCGAAATGATCTTCAGCTTCATGTTGAAGGACAAGTCCGAAGTTGTCAATCTCAGGATGGGACAGGTCTATGGTTCCGGGATGCAGGACGACAGGCTGATCGGGATTTTCAGGAAGGAACTTTCCGAAAAGAATACCATAACTCTTTTCGGCAGAGGCAAACGGTGCAGCAACTTCATATACATTGACGACGTCGTAGACGGAGTAAGGAAAGTTCTTTCAAGGCCGGTGGCAGGGACCTACAATCTGGGATGCTGCAGGAATTTCACATACAGGCAGATAGCCGATGAGATAATTTACGGCCTCGGCGATAAAAGCTCCAGGATCATCCTCTGCAGCAAGGGCTCCATGGCGAAGGCTGAGATATCAACGGGAAAATTCAACAAGACGTTTGGTTTCAAAGCGCGGAAAATCAATTTCTGCTACTGAAGGTGGTATGATGAAAAACATAATTCTATTAAGATCAGCCGATGTCAAGACAACGCTAAATGCGCTGGAAAAGCTCAAGTCCTCATTTCCTGATGCGAAGATACATCTTCTTGTGCAAAGAAACATTGTTTCCGTCTTCAAGGAAACGTGCGGGAAAGTCGAAATCATCGAATATCCATACCGCGACTTCAATCTTGCCGCGCCGGACGAATTCTTCAGAAGGCTGCCAAGAATGGACATTGCCTTCTCACTCTATAAGAATGACGGGAATGGATATGACGAAGTTGACGCCTTCCTTCTCAACAAGATCAGATCATCTGAATATGGTTCCATAAGCGGAAGCATGGAAATGAAACATGGCCATCTCTCCCAGGCAAGGAAGAAGGCTGCATATTCCAAGAACATGGAGCGGCTTTACCGCGGTTCTTCAAACATGAAAAGAAGCATCTCGTTTTCCAAGCAGCACTGCCCGGCGACCAGCAGGGTCGTCTTCACCGGAGACTGCCAAATCATTGTGGATGAAGGTGGGAAATTCGAGATGAGTCCGGAGTCCATACTGAGGATCGGACACGTTCCGCCAGACTGGGAAGGCGTCAGGAAACATGGTGGCACGGTGATAAGGATCCAGAGGGGTGCGATTTTCAAATGCCTGGGGAGCGTGACCTTGTACAGTGGCATAAGGATCAACATATTCCCCGGTGCAGAACTCATGATCGGAGACGGGACCTACATTGCTTTCGACACAAGCCTGTTTGTGGAGAAAAGCGTTGAAATAGGGAGGAATTGTGCTATATCATGGGACGTTGAATTCATGGACACCGACTTCCACCGCATGTCCGTCTCGGACAACGAAGTCAAGAGAGCCGCCATTGTCCTCAATGATCACGTCTGGATCGGTGCTGGAGCAAGGATTTTAAAGAACGTGGAGCTTGGGAGCAATTCAGTGGTTGCCGCAAGTTCAGTCGTTACAAAGCCTTTCCCCGGCAACTCGATAATAGCCGGAAATCCGGCAAAGCTGGTAGGCACCAAGGAAGGAAGCTACAGAATTTAACAAATGAAAAATCTAAATCAACGGAGTAAATTACTATGAAGAAAAAGATCCAGGAACTCCTTGAGATCACGCTCAAGGAAGAACTCAAGAGGATTGAATGCATAAAGAAAAGGGAGGCATTCTGTCCTGTACCTCCAAACCACTTCTATATCGAACCGACCAACAGGTGCTTCCTGAAATGCGTCATGTGCACCGATAAGGCAACCAGGGGCGAGCCCGGCGACATGTCGTTCGACCTCTGGAAAAGGATTGTTGATTCGCTGTCGAAATACAATGTGCATGCGCCGGTGAACATAATCGGACGCGGCGAACCGTGCGTCAACAGGAACCTTCCAGAATTCGTGGCATACGCCCAGTCCAAGAACGTGGAATGCGCGATAATCACCAACGGCGCAATAATGGACAAGAAATTTTCCAGGCGCCTCCTCGAGGCCGGCATAAGGAAGGTACAGTTCTCGCTGCACGCACATAGCCGGGAGACATATGAGAAAATAACCGGGGTGGACTGCTATAAGAAAGTGAAGCAGAACCTTCTTGATCTCGTCGAGTTGAACAGGGAACTGAAGACAAAATGCTATATCAACGTGATGAGCGTCGAATCCAGCTACAACAAGCATGAAAGCCAGGCCTTCAAGGATTTCTGGACGCCTATGGTGGACCGATGCTTTGTCACGCCGCTCTACTCGATCCAGGGCGACAGCAAGATCGCAAAGGAGGCGGTGGATTCCATCAAGGGCAAAAAACAGTTGGATCCTCACAAGGGCTGCGCATATCCATGGTTCTTCATGACGTTCAGGCATGACGGCAACATCAACCCCTGCCCGTATGATTTCAAGACCAAGTTCAGCATCGGGAACGCAAATGATCCGGACTATGATCTGATGAAGGTCTGGAACTGCGAGAAGATGTTGAAATTCAGGCAGAACCATCTCGACAGGAAATATTCATACTGCCTTTCCGAGGGATATGACTGCGCAGTGTGTGAGCTTCCCTATGCGAAGGACACATACAAGGGCCTTGACCAGTATGTGGACAATTTCCACATTGTCTATTCAAGGGAATACGCCCCGATACTCAAGGATTCCTAACAAGAAGCCTTACAGTGCCACAAACCAGGACAATTCTAATCACTGGAGCCGCAAGCGGACTCGGTCTTGAGCTTGCATCCAGATATCTTGAAAAGGGATTCATTGTCTTCGGATGCCTGAGATCGGAAAGCTCGAAAACCAAGCTCCTCAAAAAGCGCTGGGGTCCAAAGTTCCATCTCATAAAGATCGATCTCCGCCGAAGCTATGAGATTTCATCCCTCGGCCGGAAAATTGCGAATCACGCAGGAAAGATAGATATCCTGATAAACAACGCCGGAGTCATGAACAGGAATGAAAAAATCTCCACTCTGGACTGGAAGAAGATCCATGAATCGATGACGGTAAACTCCATCGCCCCTCTTTTCGTGGTGAAGTCATTGCTGAAACAGATAAAATCCGCCGACAATCCCAAAATCATCAACATATCGTCCCTGTCAGGAGCGATAGGAAGGGTTTCAGGGTTTTCCAGCCTATACGGATACAAGGCAGGCAAAGCCGCAATGAACATGATGACGAGGATCCTCGCGCAGGAGCTCAAGGGCGACAGGATTCCCGTCGTCGCAGTGCATCCGGGGACAATCAAGACCAAAATGGGGCCGGAGAACGCCCAGTCGTCGGCTGAGGAGGTAAGCGCAGTAATTGTAAAACTAATTGATGGCATCAACATCGGGCATACCGGAAAATTCCTCAATTTCGATGGAGCCGAATTGCCGTGGTAGTAAAAAAGAAGAACAGAATTTTCATTTCCACGACCTGTTTTCTCTATAACGTGCTGGAAAATCCCGAAAAGATCCCGGACTTTGTCGAAGGCATTGAACTGAGCGGCAATTTCCCCTTCTACAGGATGGAACGGCTGGAAAAGCTTCTTGATGTTTTTTCCAAAAGATCTGATTTCCTCATCCATGGATACTTCCCTGCGCCCGAGGAAAGCTTCATTCTCACATTCTCCTCCAAGGACAAGTCGCTTACGGAAAAAGCGTTCGCACTTGCGGAAAAAGCATTCAGACTCTGCAAGAAATACAATGTTCCCTACTATTCATTCCATCCTGGTTTCCTCTTCGATGGATATGCTAAGCCAAACGGTCATTTCGCGTTTCACATGAAGACAGGGATCTCCTATGAAGAGGCTCTTCTGACATTTGTGGAAAATTTCAACATCCTGCATGAGATCGCCGGAAAATACGGGATCGCACTGGTGGTTGAGAATCTTTTCGAGAACGACTCGATCCTCGGTGGAGACGGCAAAAGAAGCTCTCTCAATTGCTCTTTCGAAGAATTCGACGATATACTCGGCAGGCTTCCATCCGACACCGGAATACTTCTGGACCTGGGTCACCTGAACATCTCGGCAAACTACCTGGGGTTCAGCAGATGCAACTACATAGACAGGCTGATCGGGAAATACGGAGACAGGATATATGAGTTGCACCTGTCCTCGAACAACGGTTTTTTTGATGAGCATCTGCCGATTGCGGAGGACGACTGGCAGATGGGGGAACTTAAAAAAATCAGCGTCTGCCCCGGCACCAACGGAACTGGACTGAACATCACAGTCGAGGCCAGGAAATGCGACGACAATGTCCTGGAAAAGATCATGGATCTAATTCAAAATAGGCTGAGCTAAAACAAATGAGAAGAAAAATAAATCTTACGACGGATCTGCAGAACATGGTGTTCGAGCAGGAGAGGAGCATACGCGATGCGACGAGAAATCTAGCATTGAACAGGAAAGGCATTCTGTTCATCGTGGACAAGGACAGGAAATTTACCGGCACCCTGAGCGAGGGGGATATCCGCAGGGCCTTCGTATCGGGCGCCTCCCCTGACAGGACTGTCTCCGAAATAATGTTCCGGCATCCTGTGTTCTTCCATACAAACACCGACATAAACAAGATTGTCGACAGGCTTGGGGTCAACAACAAGCTCGGTGAAAAGCTCTACATCCCGATACTCGATGAGAAGACCAACGAGATAGCGGGATATTATTCCTACTATGATATAAAGTTCATACCTATAGCCAAGCCCGATCTGAAGAACGCAGAGATGGAATATGTCGTCGACTGCATCGAGGAGAACTGGATATCCTCGCAGGGGAAATACATCGGAATGTTCGAAGAGAGCTTCGCATCGTTTCTTGGGACAAAATATGCGCTTGCGGTATCCAACGGAACCGTAGCGCTTCACCTTGCAC
>JBAQUG010000209.1:0-10303 GCA_049297395.1 Victivallales bacterium
GCTGGAATATGAGATTTTCCAGAAGCTCAGGGAGAATGCGATGTCGTATACCGGACAGATCCTTGAAACAGCATCTTCACTGGCAAAGGTCGATGTGGTTGCGAGTTTCGCGGAATGCGCAAGGAAATACAATTACTGCAGACCCCAGATCCTCGATGATGAAACACTGGAGATAATCGCCGGGAGGCATCCGGTCCTCGATGCCACGATGAAGGAGGAAAGGTTTGTTCCCAACGACACCATCCTCGACGGGGACCAGAACAGGATGATGATAATCACCGGCCCGAACATGGCCGGTAAATCGACATATATCCGGCAAGTCGCACTGCTGACGCTGCTCGCGCAGACCGGTTCGTATATTCCGGCGCAGAGCGCAAAAATCGGGCTCGTAGACCGAATATTCACACGGGTCGGGGCCGTAGACGACATATCACGCGGACAGAGCACGTTCATGGTTGAGATGCTCGAGACTGCGAACATCCTAAACCACGCCACGAAAAAGAGCCTTGTAATCCTCGACGAGATTGGACGCGGCACAAGCACGTTCGACGGAATAAGCATCGCCTGGGCTGTCGCGGAATACCTCCACGATGCGCCGACGGCGAAGGCCCGTACTCTTTTTGCGACGCATTACCATGAACTCACTGAGCTGGCCCTCACATGCAGAGGCGTCAAGAACTACAATGTCGCGGTCAAGGAATACGGCGAACAGATCATCTTCCTGCGCCAGATCGTTCCCGGCGCGACCGACAGGAGCTACGGAATACATGTTGCGAAACTCGCAGGACTTCCGAACGAAGTCATTACGAGGGCGAATGAGATCCTTGAAAATCTTGAGAACAACGCCATAGCCGAGGCCGGACAGCCCGCTCTTGCAGAGCACCATGAAAAAGTCAAGGAAAAGATACCAAAAGAAAAGAAATCAGGACAGCCCACATTGTTTGACTGGGGCCAGAAAAACAATACCTAATGTAACACAGGCATCTTGCCTGTGAATTGAAATGGAATCATGATAAAAAAACCTGTAAAACGTCAAGATAGCTTGGATATCCATTACAATTCGATACTCGGGGACATATCCCATGTCATCGAATCGGCCAGGAGATCCGCCGCAAGAGCCGTCAACTCGGCAATGACCGCGGCCTACTGGCTAGTCGGGCGGCGGATAGTGGAGTCCGAACAGAGCGGAAAGGCACGAGCCGAATATGGAGAAGAACTCGTAGTCCGTCTGTCTAAAGATCTAACCGTCAAGCATGGGCGCGGATTTTCCAAGTCTAACCTGTTCCAAATGCGAGCCTTCTACTTAGGGTGGGGAATTTTCCAGACACCGTCTGGAAAATTGGAGGCACAGGCAAAATGCCATGCGTTATCTGACGAATCGTCCAAAGCAATTCTCCAGACAGTGTCTGGAAAATCAGAAATAGCACAACTATCCTTCTCTCAATTGAGTTCCCTATCTCTCTCAGGAGTGTTCCCGCTATCGTGGTCGCACTATGCCCGTTTGATTTCAGTTGAAAATCAGCTAGCCCGATCATTCTACGAAATCGAAGCCTTTCGCGGAGGCTGGTCGGTTCGGCAGCTCGACCGGCAAATCGACTCCCAATTCTATGAGCGTACAGCACTTTCGAAGAACAAGGCGGCAATGCTGAAAAAAGGGTGTCGGTCATTGCCCGAAGACCGCGTCCTTCCCGAGGAGGAAATAAAAGACCCGTTCGTACTTGAGTTTCTCGCCCTCAAAGACGAATATTCCGAAACAGATCTGGAAGATGCGCTTATCCGGCATCTGGAAACTTTTCTACTCGAGCTTGGAGGGGACTTCTGCTTTATCGGCAGACAGAAGCGTTTGCGCGTCGGGAACGAATGGTATCGTGTAGATCTGGTCTTCTTCCATCGTCGTCTGCGCTGTCTGGTGATCATAGACCTGAAAATAGGAAAATTCACCCACGCCGACGCCGGCCAGATGCATCTCTATCTCAACTATGCTCGTAAACACTGGATGCGTGATGGAGAAAAACCACCTGTGGGGCTAATACTCTGCGCACAGAAGGACGAATCCATCGCCCATTACGCGCTGGAAGGACTTACGAACAAGGTGATGACCGCAGAGTACAAGACAGTCCTGCCGGATGAAAAGAAACTGGCCGCCGAAATCGTGCGGACACAGGCAATACTGGAGAATCGAAAATGAAAAAGAGCACCATGCCTTCGACCAGCAGACGATTAAAGGGTTTCACGGAGTCGGTTATAAGGGGGATGACCCGGCTGTCGAACAAATATGATGCCATAAACCTTTCCCAGGGATTTCCAGACTTTGATCCTCCGAAACAGCTGTTGGATGCGCTGAAAAAGTGCGTCTACAAAGGTCCGCACCAGTATGCCGTCACGTGGGGCGCTCCGAAATTCCGGAAGGCGCTCGCGGCGAAGCAGTCGCGTTTCATGGGGGTTCCCATCGATCCGGACGAGAACATAGTCGTGACCTGTGGAAGCACCGAGGCGATGATGGTGGCGATGATGACCACATGCAATCCCGGTGACAAGGTGATAATATTCTCACCCTTCTATGAGAACTACGGGGCCGACACCATACTTTCAGGAGCGGTGCCGGCATATGTCGGACTGCGCCCTCCTGATTTCACTTTTGATCCTGACGAGCTACGCCGGGCGTTCAAGCAGAGGCCTAAGGCGATCGTGCTGTGCAATCCTTCGAATCCGAGCGGCAAGGTGTTCACCAGGAAGGAACTCCTGTTCATTGCGAAACTCGCAAAGGAATTCAATACGTTCGTGATCACTGACGAAGTCTACGAGCACATAGTCTACAAGCCACATGTCCACACCTACATCGCATCGTTACCGGGCATGTTCGAGCGGACAATCTCATGCAGTTCCCTTTCTAAGACCTATTCAATTACAGGATGGAGGCTCGGCTACATAATCGCCCCCGGGGGAATCATCAATGAAGCGAGAAAAGTCCATGATTTCCTGACTGTCGGTGCGCCTGCCCCTCTTCAGGAGGCCGCAGTGACCGCGCTCGCGCTACCGGACAGCTATTACCTGTCCCTCCAGAAGGATTACACAAGAAAACGGGATGTCTTCCTCTCGTATTTGGACAAAGCCGGATTAGATTACACAACTCCTCAAGGTGCCTACTATGTAATGGTCGATATATCAGGGATGGGGCAGAGGAGCGATGTGAAGTTCTGTGAATGGCTGGTGAAGGAGATCGGAGTGGCGGCTGTTCCCGGATCGAGTTTCTTCAGGGAACCGGTCAGGCATCTGATACGTTTCCATTTCGCAAAGAAGGAGGAGACTCTGAGGCGTGCAGGAGAAAGACTGCTAGGACTTGGAAAGAAGATTTGAACCAATACAGACACACAGGAAACCAAATGATCTCAACCATAAAGAACAATATACTGGAAATCCAGGTGAACGACAAGGGGGCTGAACTTTCGAGCATAAAGAAAGTCGGGGACAACTGCGAATATCTCTGGCAGGGCGATCCGGCATTCTGGGCTAGAAAAGCCCCGGTACTTTTTCCAATCGTCGGAAAACTGATGAACAACAAGTATACCGTCGGGAAAAAAGAATACATAATGACCCAGCACGGATTCGCCAGGGACATGGACTTCACTCTGGTTGACCAGACAGCCGACTCATTGTCCTACAAGCTGGAAAACAGCCTGGAACTCCTGAAAAAATATCCTTTCAGCTTCAACCTCATAATCACATACCGTATCAAAGCCAATGAACTGGCAATGTCATATGAGGTCTCCAACACCGACGTCACCAGGATGTGGTTCTCGATAGGCATGCATCCGGGCTTCAACTGTCCGCTGCTGACCGGGGAGAAAATGGAGGACTACTTCATCCTATTTGAGAAGAAGGAGACTCTCAACAGGACTACCCTTGAGAACGGACTCCTTACAGACGAGGAGCCTTTCCTGGACAATCAGAACATCCTGCCGTTATCGCAGAAGCTCTTTGAAAGGGATGTCCTCATACTCAAGGGGTTGAAATCGCAGTACGTAGTCCTGAAGAACAATAAGAATAAAAAGCAGGTGAAGGTGGATTTGAAAGGATTTCCATATCTTGGAATCTGGTCCAAGCCCAGCGGGGCTCCCTTCGTCTGCATCGAGCCATGGTTCGGAATAGCTTCTTCAAAGACCAGCAAACCTGCCCTGAAGGACAAGGAAGGGATAATATCATTCCTGCCCGGAGACGTATTCCACTGCCAGGTGAAGATCAGCATTGATTAAAAAAAAGACCGGAAGGTTTTGACACCTTCCGGCCCTGTAATTTCAGCTGAAAACTAGTAGCGCCTCTTTGCGCCACCGCCGAAACCGCCACTGCTGCGACCACCACGGTCGCCGCCACGGTCTCCGCCACCGAAACCGCCGCCTTCACGTGCGGGCTTCGGGCGAGCTTCGTTAACGGTGATTGCCCTGCCGCTAAGCTGGGTGCCGTTAAGAGCTGCGATTGCTGCCTGGGCTTCTTCGTTCTTTGCCATTTCGACAAATCCGAAACCCTTTGAACGGTTCGTGTAGCGATCCATGATTACTCGTGCAGACTGGATTTCTCCGTGTGCCTGGAACGCGTTCTTGAGATCATCATCGGTCACCTCGTAGGCAAGATTGCCAACATACAGATTCATAATTCTTCTTCCTATCGCCGCCATAATTCTTTTTTCGGTGATATGTCCTATGGGGCTACGACATCTCACGAGGCACCTTTTTCCGGCAGACACCAAATACCTGATGCAGTAAAATACTGACATTCAATGCGCATTATATCATGAGACATGCCAGAAATCAAGCGAATTATATGATTAAAGTTTAAAATAATATCTTGCTATTTTCAGTTGCAGGAATAGGTTTACCACCTTAACTCTCTATAAAGAAAGCGGTTATGCAACATTTTTACCCGGTGAAGACTGCCTGATGGACTACGCCAAAAAACACGGTGATCGGATACTTATCATGCTTCTTTCAGCATGTATCCTGATAAACCTCCTTTTCTGCTACGGCAGGGATTCCCTCGCTTCTACAGCATATGAAGTCGTCATCAAGGGCAACAAGGCGCCGATAGGGCACGTAATGGCGGTGGACAGACTCTATTCCAAGCTTGAAAAAGGAAAGGTCTTCCTGAAGTTCGAAGGTTTCGATCCTGAATCTGAAGCTACAAAAAGACTTGTCCCGCTTATCTACTTCAGATCGGTCTTCGCTTATTATCCAGGACAGATCCTGACCGGAGATCCAAAGCTCATAATCAGGAAAGGCGATGAATTCCTCAAGAATGCCTTCAATACGGACGATGAATGGCTGAAACAGAACAATATCAACTACCAGATAACATTCATACACGGACAGGATGGCGGCATCACGACTGGATTCAAGGAAATATCGAAGGTCTTCAATCCTGAAAAGTATCCTGGAATTGGCTACATGGTCTTAAGGCAGCTCTTTATAATTCTATTTTCCTTGTTTTCAGGATATCTGCTAATATCCCTTATTTTCAGAAAATCAGAAAGAAGCCTCTCGGAAATACTGTTGCTGTCCTTCTCCATCGGCACCGGCCTGATGGCGCTTATAAGCTTTAACCTGCTGATGGTCTTCCCAAAACAATATCCGGCTTTCATCTTTATCGGAGGTTTTCTAGTATTCTGCATTCTAGTATTCCTGCTGGTAAAAGGGCTGGGCATCATCCCCTCTTTCCAATTATTCAAGGCTGAACCATTGTCGCTATTCTCAACAGTCACGATTCTGGTGATGTTCCTGATCGTATGCGCCCATTCGCTGTTCATGCCTCTTTATGAATGGGATGCGTTCGCAATCTGGGGGCTCAAGGCGAAAGTTCTTTTCCACGAGGGCCTGGGATCCGGTTATTTCTCCAATCCGAACCTGGCCTACAGCCACCTCGACTATCCTCTTCTCGTCCCATTCCTCATGAGCCTGGGCGTCTATTCTTCGCTTTCCCATGGCGATGAAATCACCTGCAAGCTCATATTTCCCCTCTTCTATCTCGCGTTTGTATGCCTGATCTATACGGCAGCCCGATGGAAACTCGCCCAGAAATACGCCCTGCCCCTTACTGCGATATTCGCAAGCACTCCTGCTCTTGTAAGATGGAGCGGAGCTGGAACAGCCGACATGATACTCTCATTCTTCTACGCTGGCTCGGTATTCTACCTGATAAAGTTTTTCGATGACAAAAAAAAATATAACCTGGCTATTTCCATTCTCTTTTCAGCCTTCTGCCTGTTCACCAAAAACGAGGGATTCCCCCTCCTGGCAATCAACATCTGCGCTCTTTTCATATTCCTTCTTGCCTCCAGGAAATATCTTTACCTCCTACTATATGCGGCTATTCCGTTCATACTTTGCGCCCCATGGTTCATCTTCTCCCATGGCATACCAAGGCTGCACGAGAATTACATCGCCAATCTGACTTTTGGACATCTCATTGAGAACTCCGGCAGGCTTGGGCTGATCGTTCCGGAAATGCTTGGACAGTTCCTGTCTCTTAAAACATGGGGGATAATCTGGCTCCTCATGCTGGCGGCCGCAATAGACGGAATAAAACACTTCAAGGAGACAGCCGTACTCATGTTATGGTTCCTGTTTCTCGGACATCTCCTGGTCTACGCCCTGATCTACATGATATATCCGGACAATTTTGTGATACTGATCCCGCAGACAATCGACAGGCTTTACCTGCATGTCCTTCCGGCGGGAGTTCTCATCATCATAATGCACCTGTCAGGAAAATACGCGCATCTGAAGTAGGTACGCCCTTCAGGGCTGTCTTCTATACGCATATTAGCGGTATCATGCCTGCAGTGGTTTTTCTGGACATTCCCCGTCCCCTGCCAGCTTGCATGGCAGGAGCAGGAGATTATCCAGGCTATAAGTGGAGAACAACTCTGCCGCCCTCGCATCCGGCGGCGCAACCGCCGGACGCGAGGGGGGATGGTTGGTACAGTCAAACACAATATAGCTGGCAATCTTTATTTCCTGCCAGTCAAGCTGGCAGGGGATTGTAAACCCTCTGTTGACGGTGAATGTCGATTGTACAGAAAATGCGTATAATAGACAGCCCTTCAGGGTGTACCATTCTTGAATTCAATCATCGTCAGGATTTGCCGCCTTGTTTCTTTCAGGCTTGCTACCAATTTCCCTGTCCTCCTCGAAATGTGCGGCCTCCCCGGAATAAATACAATGGGGATATTCCTTGTCAAGGCTCTCCTTCAGAGGCTTGTCAACATCCTTGCATGAGATGGTGACCAGCAGAGGCCTGTGGCTCAGGAACTTCTTCCAGTTCTCCGTCGGAACAAGGGTGGTTTTCCCGCGGACAATCTCTGTGACCATTGAAAAGCTTGCCAGGGCGTAATCAGTCCTTTCATAATCGTCGGTCTCCCTGTTCCAGCTTGTCCAGGTCGTCTTCATGGGATCAACCGGACGTATGTCAAAAAGCCTCTTTTCGATCCCGCTCCTCCTGTTATAAAGCTCCTTCAACGGCGACATTCCGCAGGTGTCGTTGAAATTGCCGACGACGAGGATGTTCGAACCGGGTTCAGCCTTGCTTATGCCGTTGACAAGATACCTGAGCTGTCTGGCCTCGTAGCGCCGCATGTCCGTCTGATTGTATTCGGGATGCTGGCGCCTGTCCTTCAAATCAGCTCCTATAAGGTGGAACTTATACCCGTCGATACTGAAGACTGCATGAGCAAAACCTTTTGAAACCGGCATTTCCGTGTCTTCAATCTTATACTTGATATCTGTAAGAGCCTCGAACTTATCCGGACTGATCCTGGATATGACTGCGATAATGGATTCCTTGTCGGCACCTTCAACCTTGCCAGTCAACTTGAATCCAGGAAGCATCTTCCTGATTTCATCGGCCGATGCCGCATCCTTGATTCCGGAGAGGACAATGATTTCAGCTCCGGACAGCTTAAGGTCACTTGCCATCGCATCCTTCCTGTCCTGCGGATCAGAAGACGAAAACCCATCGGCATCCATGAAGCAGACGGCAACGGCTCTCCCTCCATTCCCGGCATTGCTATTTTTCTTCTGATCTGTTTTCTCTCCGGCTCCAGCATCCTGATATATTTTTCTGATCCCGTCAGAAAAATATTTCTCGATGGCATCCTTAGCAGCCCAAGAGGGCTCATCTCCAGTATTAATAGTGACAAATACGGGCCTGTGATCCGAAGCGAAGATCCAGTAGCTGGGAATATGCACCACTTTTGTCTTTTCGAAGTTGATTTCCGGCAGGAGCGAAGCGGAGGCCAAGGCATAATCTATGCGCCCATAAATATCCTCGCTGTGCCACCAGTGCGTCTAGGGCAGGCCCGAGCTGTCCAGAGGCCTGAGATCGAATAGCCTCTTGTCCACCGGTTTCTCGCAGGCGCGCAGAGTCAGCAGCGGATCCGAAGAATAGATGTCATTGAAATCGCCGACAACGAGGATATTCGCGTCAGGCTCCTTTTCCTGTATCTGGTTTACAAGATATCTCAGCAGTCGCGCCTCATATCGCCTCATGTCAGTCTGGATGTAGCGGGGATGGGGAAGCCTGGATTTGAGATGCGCCCCTACGACATGCAGCCTGTAACTGTTTTCAAACTCAAATACAGCATGGAGAAATCCTCTCTGGACAAATACTTTCTCAGGATATCCGTTCTCCTTGTCCTTCGGCTTGATCTTATAATACAAATTATCCTTCTTCTCGATTGAGACCGGTTTGAACTTGGAGATAAGGCCTATATGCCTGCTTTCATCTTCGCCTGTCATTTCTTCAGAAAAAACATAGTCCTTGCATCCTGCTGCCTTCAGGTTTTCCATCAGGTCCCCAAGCGATTTTTCACCGCCTAGTTCGACCACGAAGAGGATGTCAGGATTGGCGGTCTTTATCATGCCCATCAGGGCCTTCTTTGAATCGTCGCCTTTGGGCTTTTCAGTCTCCGGAACTACAAAATAATTGCAGAGGTTGTACGTCATGACGGATATTTCCTTCGCGGACGAAGGAAATATTAGCGAAAAGCCAGACAGAAGAATTATGAGGATATTCGTTCTCATGGCCAAATATATCCTTTTTTCACGCGAAAAAAGGATTTTATCATGAAATTATTCGGAATCGCCGGAATACCGCCTGTCCCTTTTTATCTCAGATTTCCTGCTTTTGGATTCCATCCTCCGCTTTTTTGCGCCCATGGTGACCCTGGTCTTCCTGCGGAACTTAGGTACTACCGTAGCAGCCCTGATCATTTCTACAAATTTGCGGATGACCTCATCCCTGTTCTGGAGCTGGGTCCTGTGGATGTCGGAGTCGACCAGGAGGACACCCTCATTGCTTATCCTATTGCCGTAGAGCTTGAATATCCTGTGCTTCACATGTCCAGGAATGGACGGGGTAGTCCTGACGTTGAAACGGATCTGGACGGCGGTGGACACCTTGTTGACGTTCTGCCCTCCCGGGCCGGAGGATCTGACGAACTTTTCTTCAATCTCTCCATCGGGAATACGAATCATGTCATTTACGTAAATCATGCCATTTGAGCTTGTTACACTTGTTTTTTTATTACTGTAAAATATAGTTTTCCCGAGATATAACAATAGGTGGAACCCAAATAATAATGAAAGCCCGTTCATGAAATTATCCATCAGGAGCAAGCTTTTCATAGGAATCTGCATACCTATTGCGGTCATCTACCTCCTCATCCTCATTTTAGAATACAGGATAAGGAGCAATGAGGCGATCAAATCAATGCAGTCATATATGAAGGAACTCACCGAATGCGAAGCCTCCGAAATCGATGTCAAGCTTTCATCCATATCCCAGCTCTGCCGGACATCCGCTGAAATTCTAGGCAATTACCATCCGGACAATGCCGAAGACAACATCGGCCTTCTCCGTAAAAGCATTGCAAGCAATGACGACATCTTCGGAATGGCTTTCGCATACGAGCCCAACTCCGTAATAAAGGACAGGAAGTTCTTCTGTCCGTATTTCTGCCGTGACGGGGCCGATGGCATCATGAGATTCGTTGATTCGAGCCTTGACGACTACAACTACTCGACGGAGAGCTGGTACACCATTGCCAAAGATAAAGGGAAAGCTGTCTGGACCGAGCCCTATTACGATTATGCGCTGGGAAAAGTCCTCATGTGCACATATAGCGTCCCGATTTTCATTGATGGAAAATTCTCCGGAGTGTCGGCCGCGGATCTTTCCCTTTCGAAATTCAGCGAAGAAGTGGATGAGATTGAGACCACAGGCGGATACTGTGCGATCATAAGCAGGACGGGAA
>JBAQUG010000210.1:0-5508 GCA_049297395.1 Victivallales bacterium
GCGCTATCGTGCAGGTCCAGAAATTCCCATTGTCGGAATCATATCTCTTGATAAGGTAGTCGTCGCATTCGATAGAATAGTTGACATCCGCAAGCATGAGCTGTTTTTCATTGTTGAGGCACTGGGATCTTTTCGCCATATCCTTTGCATTCTTCAGTGCAGGCAGGAGCATGGCCGCGAGTATTGCGATGATCGCAATAACCACCAGGAGTTCTATCAGCGTAAACGCCGACGGGCGTTTCCTGCCCTGCAGAGGGGCTGCGCCCCGGCAGGCGAGCAGCCCGGCCGCGGCAAGGTCTCCGTGCATGTGATGGCTGTCCATTTTTCCGAACACCTCCCTCCCTTCCCCTCCGGATTGATGTAACCGTTTACATCACAATTATACCGCAATTCCCCGGGAAAGGCAATAGCAGGCTCTTTTTTACATGGAAGATCTCGTTTCCGGGGCACGGGGGAAAAGCATGGAAGCGCCCCGTCATCTTGAAAGCTTGTCGTAGAATTGAACGGCTTTTCCCTTCGGAGTGTCGACAATCTTGAATTTACCGAAGAACGCCCCGTTTTTTTTCAAATCCATCTTCCCTTTCTTGCTCATCTTTTCGAAATCCTTCCTGTCGAAGCTGCCGAATTTCGCCGCTGTCTCGCCGTCAAGGAAGAAGGTTGTTGCTTCATCGGGCTTCAAGGGATCTTCCGAAGCTATTTCCTCCTTCGTGCGAACCCTGTTCGAAAGGCGGTAGGAAAGAATGGTGGCTGGAGACAGTCCAAGGTCGCCTATCCCAAGGAGATCATCTTTCGATAAGGGGCGGATGCCGGTATCTTTTGTCGTGAATGCATAGTGGTTGCGCAGCTTGCCGTCAAGAAACATTTCGACATGCAACGCCTCCTTTTCAACTTTCCACGTAACTGCGAGGGAGTGCCATTCCCCCTGTGAAATCCATGTTCCCGCCTCTTTGCTTCCGGGAAAGGAAAATCCCTTGTGCTTGGCCGGGCTGGGCGCCTTTGTTTCAAGGAAATAATCTGCGTTTCCAAAATAGAAGCGGTGTATGCCGGTCCCTTGATGCATGAGGATGCACACGACAGGATCTTTTTCGTTCTTCCCATGCGGTGAGCCGTCCTTGTTATAGATCTGCAAAAAAAAGAAAGGAGAGCAGTTCGATGCTTCCGGCCTCAGATATTCATCGAAGGAATAGTCCAGGCTGAACCTTGTCTCGAGGGTGCCGGCATCGATGTTCAATGAATCGTTTAGAGGTGCAAGAAACAAAGCTGCGTCAGGCTCCCTGGCCTTATCGTCCTTCTTTCCGGCCCCCATGGATGTAAAAGCGACTGCCATCATCAGGAATATAAACATGCTGCGAAAATGATTCGACATAATACCATCTCCTCTTTCTTTAAATTTATGGTTCATGGATTCTTTGGCGGCTTTGCGGAAAAGCGCAGGTCGCCCGGATTTGACACGGACATCCAGAAACCGTTGCCCATGCTTCCTGAAGACACCTTTACCAGCAGCTCATTCGAGCCCGGCCGCAGTTCCACGTCGAGCGTGAACGTGCCTTTGACGGCCGCGCCGCCGCCGTGCGGTTCGTAGTCCTTCACAAGCTTGCCGTTCAGCCATATCTTCATCCAGTAATCCATGCTGTAGGACAGCCGGACCCTATGGGCTTCCTTCGCATAAACATGAGTGACGGCATACGTGATCACGCCCATCCCCTTGGCAGACCTCGGCACAAAGTCAATGTAGTCGCCGAATCCTTCCATCGGAATCCATCTTGCCGATTTTCCGTCGCCCAGGGGGACTTCCCCGTCCAGATCCCGCTTCTCCTCGGGAGGAAATACCGTGGCCAGAATTTCTTCCGGCTTCTCGCCCTTCCCCTTGAATGGGCCGATGACGTTCCAACGCAAGGCCAGGATATCGTCAAAAATCGGTGACAATTCCAAATAGCTGAAGGCCATCCGTTTGCCCGGCGTGGCACGCAATTCCACCTTGGCGACACCCTGCCTGAGGGTCACCGGCTTCGGCAGAATGCTGACGGCTCCGTGCAGATCTTCGCGCCCATCCTTCAGTGCGCCAATCAACTGGCCGTCCACCGAAACTTCCACGCCGCCAAAATCACCTCCCAGCAACTGTCCCGCCGACAGCCGGTAACGGCCATCCACCGCCACGGGCAGCTCCAGTTCCACCGTCGCGCCCGACACCACGAGAAGCTGCTCGCCCATCCAATTCTGGGACAGTTTTTCACTGGCTTCCATCTTCACGTCGACAGAGCCCTTCACCAGACGCGCCAAATCCGCGGCCTTGATCGCCGTTGCCGGAGTGGTGGGTGCGCCGTTATCCCTCAGGAAAGGAGGCGGGCGGTCACAGCGGTCGTAAATTCCAAGCATTCCTTTTTCCAGGGCAATCCGGGCGTGCCAGACATGGCCGCGATCCAGGGCCGCGCGCGCCGAGGCGCGCGCCTTACCCAGCTGCGCCACCTGCTCCGGCGTCAGTCGTTCTCCGGTCGCCTTGCTGCGCACATCATCGTCCAGCCGTTCCAGCCAGGCCACCTGCGTCTGTGTCCGCTGGAGCTCCGCCGGCGGAACAACCGTGGACGTTTTTGAAATCGCCATATCCGGATCCATTCGGAACGCCATCAGCTGGTAAGGCTCCAGATCGAGCTGCAATGACTGGTCTCTGATGGGCTGCTCGGCTCCGCTGGAGAGACGGAGTATTTTTCCCTTTCCCTTGAAATGCAGGGCTATTGTCACAGGGAATCTTTCCCGGTTGACCACGTAGAAATAAGCGCCCTTTTCCTGGCGCAGTTCCCAGACCGCCACCGGGTCGCGTGCATCTTCACGCGCCGTGAAAGGAACTGCCGGCAGACGCCGATACTCCTGCAGGAAATCCCGCAGCAGAGGCTGTCCCAGCGTATAGGCATTGCCTCCGTCCGCAAGCCAGGTGGCGTCGTCCTCGGCCAGCGCCATGCTCCATCTTTCAAGACAGTGGCGGCCGGCCGGATTGACCACGCCGCTCATCCACGTCCGGGGGGTGCCTGCCGGATAACCGAGCGCTTCCGGTGTCGCCACCGGTTCCGTGGCCTCGAAATACATGTGGCCGAACAGGAAGCTGGTGCCGTCTGCGGAGCGATTGGGGTTAAGGACGTTTTTTAGCAGGCCATCGCGCTGTCCGATGGGATCCATGTCCGGGCGCCGTCCGTAGGAACCGCCGTTGATCAGGCTCAATCCTTCGATTTTTGACAGCCGTTGGACGTCCACGCCGGCTTCGCGCGGCATGGAGCCGGTATACACCTTGAGATCGGGCCGCGCCTGGCGTACGCGGTCCACCACCTCCTGATAAATCTGCGCGATCTTCTCGCAGCGCCAGTCAATCCACTTTTCCCGCGCGTTCGCCATCAGCCAGGTATACCGTTTCTGAAAACGCTGGGGATCATCCGCGCCAGCCGGAATCTTCACTCCGGCTTCCTTTTCGAAAAGGTTGATGGTGTAATCATCGTAGCCGTAGTCCAGCGAATGGAAATTGTTCAGCCCCGGATTCATCCATGTTGACAGTCTCAGGGAGACTCCCTGGAACGACGGGGAATCCTTGTAGCGGTCGGCGAACTCGCCAATCATTCCAATATACCATTCCTGGGAACGCGGATGAACCGGGTTGAAAGAGGGAAGGCCCGGCATGCCGGTGCGTCCAGGTGTCAGCCCCTCCCGGTTGACCAGCAGATGCTCCGTCTGGTTCTTCTCCCATTCAGGCCGCGGCCACCCCAGGTCATTCGCCTGTGGAAGAAATTCGCCGACCAGCTTCAATCCGTACTTCTCGCATCGGAGCAGGATTGCGCGCACGCAGTCGGCGCTGTAGGGCGCGGTGAAGGAGGTGTTGTATTTCGAGGGGTACAGCCCGAACTGGTAGACTGCGAAGGTGGCGAAGAGGGTGTCGCCTCCCATGTACGCCACCGAGCGGGCCCAGCGGTCGGACGTCAACAGGAAGGACGGCAGCGAGCCATGGTAGCTGCCGGGTCCGCCATACATTGCCATATAGCTGGCGCCTTCCTCGTAATAGTTTCCAAAACTCCGTCCTTCACCCACAGGCAAATTCATCGGTGGCATCTCACCATCCACCTTGTAGATCCGGATCTTCGAGGCCGCCGCCCGAAGTCCAGTGGTCGCGTTGATGACGAGCGTCCGCAGATCCTTGCTCCGCGCCCAGAAGAAGATCGTCTGTGTATGCATCCGGTTGCTCAGCGCAAATTCCCCGCCGCTGTCGACCCCGCCGGCGGTTGGATAGGCGCCGGGCACTCCCTCGCGGACGGCGATGCAGTAGGTGCGCAGGGCGTCATCGGGATAATCCACTTCGAGCACGTACTGTTTCTGCGGCTCATCCACTTCGAACCGGTAGGCGAACCAGCTCGGATCGGTGGAATTCTGGTGGTCCTGATATCCCACGTTGCCGGACTCGCGGTAAGCCCCGAACGGTTTGCGGACCACTCTCGTTTCGCCGCCGCCTGTGAAATCCGGCGGCGTTTCCGAACAATCAATTTCCTGTAGCAGCGTTTTACGAACCTCTCCTCCAGAACGCGCCTGCAGCGTGGTATCCACCACGGTAAATGCCAGCGGCGCCACGTCCTGCGGAGCGAATGGTTTCTCACCATACAGGAACGCGATCTCGAACGTGCCCTCCTGCGTACAGGGAATCTCCAGCGTCTTTTTCACCAGCGACTCGGAAGCTGGAAATTTCACCGGCAAAATTGTCCCGCCGTCCTTCTGTCCCGCCGCACGCACCCGCACGTTTACCGTGGATTCCTCCGGACGCCCGCCCCCGTCAAGGTCCAGCACCACATTTTCGCCCCTGCGGAAAATCATGGAATCATTCCGTGACTGGATACGCAGGCGGTTGGAAAGTTCGGGACCGACCGTTTTCAGTACCACGCCCGTAATTGAGCCAAATGCCCTGTGCCAGATAAAACTCTGGATGCGGACGGTATGACGACCCTTTGCAAACCACAGGTTGGCCACCTTGGCGCCGGATACGCCTCTGTAGAAATAGAGCTTGCCATCAATTTCATATTCAAAACCGGCGCCATCCGGCTGGATCGAAAGTTCGTACCAGTCGTCGCGGGGAACATCAAAATCGTATTCAAACCAGCCATGGACACTCACCTTGTCCTTGGGATCACGACGTCCGCTCAGGTTGCCCGCCTCCTTGATCTTGGACAGTACCTCGGGATTTGGCGAATAGGCGCGATCATATCCTGCGGCAGGACGTTCCTCCTTCCACGGTTCCCCCGCCAGCCCGCTGACGGACATCAACACGAGCACGATGCCAGTCCAGAGCATTTTCAACATCAATGAATTCTTCATGGGCAACTCCCTATATTAGTTTAACGTTAAGAAATTTCAATAAATTGTATTTATTGGCCCCCCTGCGGGCTTGTCCCGCAGGAGGCAAAGATTGGGAGGCTAAGGGACATTCCCTTAGCTCTCCAATCTCCCTTTCCTGCCAGGTAAACTGGCAGGGGAAGGTTAAAC
>JBAQUG010000211.1:0-21386 GCA_049297395.1 Victivallales bacterium
TTAAAATAAATTGCAGTATTCAAATCTTACAGGTAATAAACGGTTATCCCAATGACTGTGGAACCTCATCAAGTTTCGCCGCTTTTTGCGGCCCCATCCCGAAGGGGCGTGGTTACTGACGCATTACAATACGTACGACCCGAATGCCACCCAACTTAAGTGTCGCCACCCTTTGGGGGCTGGGAAATTTATTTGATCATTCATCATCCACACGCTTACCCGGCTTCGCCAAGCCTACGCCGTGGCAGGCGCACGGGGCTTCCGCCTTCGCTAAGATGCTACGGCGCGACAGGACAGCATATCACCCTCTGCGAGGGCTGAATATAAAAAGGTGGTTCGCTTCATTTTATAATAGCCTCCGCAGGAGGTGTAATCCTGTAGCCCAAAGGCGTAAGCCTTGGGAGAATACGAATTACATAGACAATAAGCCCCCGCAGGGCGGCGATACATTGTTTCTCTACTGACCTTAAGTTGGGAGCATTCCGTACGACCCAGGCCTTCTCAGGCCTCGTCACTTGTGCATTTTGGTGTCTATTTGCCATCTGCAAAAATGCCGACATACTTTCTGTAAATATATGATTGCCCGTATTTCTTATCCTTGTCTTTCGGGGAAAGAATACCCATTGAGATGAAACGGTTGATGACCGTTTGTGCGCCGGCCCGTGTAAATCCCGTCCACTTTTGCACGAGCGCGACATTGACAACAGGTTGTCCATAGAGCCTGGGCAACAGGAGTGCCGCGCTTTCTGCCGCCCGTTTCCCAAGCTTTTGCACTTTTGCCATATCTTCTTCTCGCAGTACAGTAATCCTATTCACAATTTCTATGGCTTCATTGGCAACTTCAGTGACACCGTCGAGGAAAAAATCTACCCATTCGCCTACCATGCCGTGCTTCTGATAACCAAACAGTTTTTCGTAATACAACTCCTGGTGTTTTTTGAAGAACGACGACAAAAACAAAACCGGTTTTTCCAAAAAACCCTCCTTCCACAAATAGAATGATATCAACATCCTGCCGGTTCTCCCATTGCCATCGAGAAATGGATGGATGGTTTCAAATTGGGCATGGATCAGCGCCGCCTTGATCAGCGTCAGCATCGAATCATCTGCGTGAATGAAACGCTCAAGGTCAGTTAATGCCTTGTTCATTTCGTCAACAGGTGGAGGAACAAAACGGGCATTATCCGGACGGGTACCGCCAATCCAGTTTTGGCTTTTGCGAAATTCTCCGGGAGCGGAAAAGTGTGTGGTACGCGCCTGATCCATCAGCTTGCCATGCAGCTCACGCACAAAACGCATGGAAACCGGAAATTCATCATCTACCATCCGCTTCATCCCGTAATTCAGCGCCTTGATGTAGTGCAGGATATCATCCACATCTTTCGGGATATTGGCGGTTACTTTTGCATCCGCTTCAATCGCATCTATCATGGTGGCTCGCGTCCCCTCAATCTGACTTGAGGAAGCGGCATCTTTTCGGAGATACATCAGGAGGAAAAAGTCGGCATCCGGCAATAACTTCGTGATACCATCGAGCTTGCCAAGCAACCGACTTGCCTGATCTGCTTTCTTTACGAGGCGTGAATCCCAATCAAATCCCTCTTTGGGAGGGAACGGATGCGGGATAAATGCCTTAAATCCCTGCTTCTGCTCTATGTTTTTACCGAGTTCCATGGGTTTTATAGTTAATATGCATCTTTATTTTAATGTAAACATAGTGTATAGGTTTGTATGCGTTTAATCAAGTGATGTATACAAACTTCTTTCCTTGTAATTCTCAGGTGAAGGCTTGGTGCAACAGCGACTTGTGTCAAGGATTGCGTAGTATGAGGGTCTTGCCTGCATTGGAAGGCAGGACGTAAGGATTTAGTTAGAGCCCGTCCACGAAAACAGCTTTTTGTGGACGGGCTCTGTAATAGAAACCTTGACAATTCTCCAATTATATATATAGCAATCATGCAGCCGGCAAGTTTGCCGGCTAAAATATGAGGTTATAAACAATGCGCGAAGATCCATTATTCATCAGCCATTGCAAAAGATCCGAAGGATGGCTCAAGAGAAATGGAAATACCAACGAGCGTATTGCCGCTACAACCTTTTTTCCTGTATTTTGCAATCATCTCAATCGTTCGGACACCCGAGCTTGAGCAGGTATCGGGTGCCTTTCAACTGACCGGTTTTCTCGAAGGCCCCAATGGACACCAGTTCCGCGAGATCCCGGGTTGCAGTTGCGCGCGATGTCTTTGTGATGCTGAGGTATTTCTCCGCGCTGAGTCCGCCGGCAAATCCTTCCGGTCCTTCCTGTAAAATACGGGAGATGACTTTATTTTGCCGTTCATTGAACGCTCCACGGAATCTGTCATAGAACTTTGTTTTTGCGATCAGGAAATCTATCTTGCCAACCGTCCGGGCCTCCGCCTCCAGAATTGTATCAGCAAAATACAGAAGCCAGTCGGTAATTTCGTTGTTCCGGTTGGATTTCTCCAGCGCTGAGTAGTAGGCCTTCCTATTGCGTTGAATTGTGAACGCCAAGGCTATAAGCGTTGGTTGACCGAGACATTGCGCCAAGGATTTTTCCGCAATCGCACGGGCAATACGTCCATTACCATCCTCGAAAGGATGGATGCTGACAAAGTAAAGATGTGCTGTCCCGGCACGGGCCAGGGGAGGAAGTGGATTATTACCGGTTGTTGCAGACGCATTGTACCAACGGACAAAAGCATCCATTTCACGTTTTATTCGGCTTGAAGGAGGAGAATGGATGAGCGGCTCGTGGATGGATCCGCATTTCCAGTACTTCTTCAAGTTTTTACACGCTTGTCCTATGCGAGTAAAACGACACCATGCTATTATTTTGCTTATGCTCTTAAGAACCTTCTGTTCATAATCGACTGAACATTCCTTCTTCCATCAATTACGCAGAGAACATATACAAATGTTCCTTCAACCGAGTATATGATCCGATATGGTTTGAAATGGACTTCAAGATAGTTTAAGACAGAGATTCTTTCCAGTTCTGAAGGGATATGCCCCTTGTGAGGGAAATTTTCGAGGGATTTAATTGAATCTTCCAGTCCGGCAAGGACGTAGTCAGCATTTTCAAGGCAGTCATTCAAGGTAATATATGACCAAATCTCGTAGATATCTCTTTCAGCGCCTTCAGTAATCTGGACTTGGTATTTCATTTCAGTCCTGAAGCTTTTCTTTCAGCAATTTTTGCGCGTATAAGCTTAAAAGATTCCTTGAGAGGCCTTGTTCGTTTAGCATCAATGTCATTTCTCCCCTGGGCAATCAATTTAAGCATGGCAAGGGATTCCTGCAGCTTGTCATATTCCTCAATATCCTGGATTACCGCTTTAGCCTCTCCATTTTGAGTTATCACATACGTTGCATGCAAATCAGATATCTTGTTTAGGATTTCAGAAGCATGGGATTTGACATAACTGATTGATTTGACAGTATCATGAAGTTTCATAGATGGCCTTAAACAATATGTTTTTATTTAACGACTATAATTAAGACCGAATTATAGTCGATGTCAAATAAATCTCATTTCTTTTCGTTTATATTCTTCAGCACGAATGTCCTGAGCTGGGATGTGATCTTCGGGAATATCTTGCAGAGCTTGGCTTCCCCGATTGAAGGGGTGTAATCCATCTGGTCGAACAAGAATTCCGTACATGTGGTTTCAGCCCTGAACTTGTCCTTTGCAATTGAGTTCTTTGTCTGGGCGTCAACGAGTTCAGCTTCTATTTCCATCGAGACACTGCCATAAGACATCGGCAGTCCGAAATTCCAGAGCATTGTGCCGGCGAAGGCGAGCCCGTAGGTGGTCAGATATCTGTTCCAGACAGCTTCTTTGATCCAGATTTTTACAACATATCCAAACACCGGTTTTTCGGAGCTTTCATCAAACCTTACAGGTTTTACATTCTGGAACATTCCTGAGAACCTCAGATCCCGGGCTATCAGAATCTGGAGCATGTCCTGCATGTCGGGACGGAAGTAGTCGTACTTCATCAGGGGATTGATCTCGGATTTCGAATATGGCCAGAGCGGTATGTAGCTGACATAGGGATCATCGCTGATATTGGTTGAAAGATCCCTCTGGGCAATTGGCCGGATGTCCAGTATCGGCATGACATAGCAGTTATCCGCAAGAGGCTTGTCCACGACCGATACCGGAGGATTATATTCGTAGATTGATTCATCGAAGGAGCAACAGCCGGACAGGAGAATTAACCCAGCTGACATAATGGAAGCAAGATAATAGTTTTTCATAAATCTCCCTATGGTATAGGAAATTGTGTTTTTGGAACGCTGGCAACTTGCCGGCATCTTTTCTATATCCCCGTATTTCATAATTAACATGCCACCAAGTTGGTGGCGTTCCATGCAGTCACACTGAAGCCGGTTAAGTTCAAATCCAGGATAATCCTGATTTCTGAAAATCTAGAATCGCAGTATGCGTGCATTGCTGGAAGCGGGAGTGGCGCGCGACAGGGCCCAGTTGCGGATGGCCTTGATCTGCTGTTCCATTGTCGTTGACAGAGGTACTGTGATATTGATGTTAGCGGTGATGTCGCCCTGGGTGAAAGGACGTTTTTCATAGTGGGCGTCGGTACGGGCCGCAGCAACGATCTGGGCGATTTCGGCGCCATTCCAGCCATTGGTCATGATGGAAAGCATTTTTAGATCGAACTGTTCAAGATTGTCTGCGTATTTCTTAAGATAGATTGTAAATATCTCCCTGCGCTCCTGATCATCGGGGAGATCGACGAAGAAGACCTGGTCGAAGCGTCCTTTCCTTATGATTTCAGCCGGCAGCGCCTGGATTTTGTTGGCGGTTGCGGCTATGAAGATCAATGGGGGTTTTTCCTGCATCCATGTAAGGAATGAGGAAAAGATGTGGGAACTAATGCTCAGTCCGCCTGCTTCCTCCAGTCCCAATGCATTTTCAATCTCATCTATCCAGAGAATGACCGGGGCGACCGCGTTCAGCGTCTGGAGAGCCTTGTGAAATGTCGCTTCAGGATTGCCGTAAAGGCCGGAAAAAATCAGGTTCATGTCCAGTCGGAACAGAGGAAGTTTCCAGAGAGATGATACTGTTTTAACAGCCAGGCTCTTTCCGCATCCGCTTACGCCCATTACAAGAAGTCCTTTTGGAGGGGTAATGCCTGCGTCGACCGCCTCCTTGGTAAAAACCTTTTCCCTCTTGATAAGCCATTCCTTGAGATTTCCAAGTCCGCCTACGTTGGCCAGCATCTCCCTTGGAGGGATGAATTCCAGATAGCCTGTCTTCCTGACAATTGATTCCTTCTCATCGAATATTTCATTGAAGATGATTTCCCGTTCCGTCCTGTCATTCTTGAATATTCTATGCAGAATACTGTCTATCCCAGAAATGGACAGCCCTTTTAAAGCCAGCATGATTTCAGTATTGAATTCCTCGGGTATCCTTGTATTCGGGTAGTTTTCCCTGATACGGTTGAACTCAGCTGAGATTTCACCCTCGTCCGGAGGCAGTACATCGATCAGGTGGATCTCCTCGCGCAGGGTGTCGGGCATTTTCAATTCAGGGCTGATGATGAAAAGGAACTGGTCAATTCCACCAGTCTTGCTGTAATTGAATTCGCGAAGGGCTCTTTTAACATCGGGCTTGTCGATGAATTCAGAAAGGTCCCGGAAAACGTATATCCCCTTTTTCCCTCCATCCAGTATCGCCTTGATGGCCGCGCAGGGATCCTTGGTTTCATCCGGACTTCCAGTTTTTGACAGACCGCTAAAACAGCTCCAGGTTTCGAAATGGCATGATTTTTCAGTGGATAAAAGTTCTAGGACAGGCAATATGCGTGTCTCCTCCGAGCAGAGCACGTAAATCAAAGGCCTCTGTCCCAGAATGGCTTTTTCGATCTGAACCTTTAATTTGGACATAAACTTCCTTTTCAGCAAGAATCATATTATAAGAGATGACTAATCCGGATACAAGCATCCGGATTAATACATTACCCTCAAATATTATACTTTGCTATAAAAACATATCAGCATAATATTCGATGACTATTACAGGAAGGAGGACATGTTCTTCGGCGATCCCGATCTCCTTTCAAGCCATGAATACTGCACCTGGGTCGAACAGAGGTATTCCAGGACCGCCGGTACCGAGATGGGCATACTTTCAGACAAGTTTATCAGGAATTATCTTGGAAGGGTGCAGGACATGGAGCTTCCTCCTGGTAAATTCACGATTGATGCCGGATACAGGAAGTTCAAACTCGACATTTTCTACATTGAGAAGCGGAAGATGCTTCCAGTCGTGAAACTCTTCAGGGAAATTGCCGCAGAAGTCGACGGTGGAATTGAACTGGAAACCCATCTTCCGGACATATTCCTCTCGAAATACATCAATGCCGTCCGCGCGAACGACATCTGGATCAACGATGCGAAATCATTTGCGTTCGGACCTGAACATTTCAGGATCTGCCGTCTCTGCTCGCCTCACCGCATCACGAACCTTGATCATATCGGAGGGAATGGATTCCTTTCTGAAAAAGATTATGTGAATGCGCACCTTGGGACAATGTTCACCGTACCGGGTTATCCGGTGGTCAGCGTACTTCCTGACAGGTTTGGCAGGAATACAGTTGAGCTTGTGAAGAAGCTTCTTGAAGAGTATTCCGCAAAACGGAAGCAGTTTCTCAATCTTGTCTACAGCAAAAAACCTGGAATATACTGAGATGAATTTTCCGAGTACGGAAAATTTATTACTTTTTCGGCTTGGTCTTCTTCAGGATGTCGCGGAGCGTGCTGTCTTTTTTAACAAGATCCTCCGGAGACTGCTTTGCGTTGTTCTTCACATTGATTCTTGCACCTTTTTCCACGAGGAACTTGACGATGTCGGCCTTATCTTCATCCTTGGCCGTACGGTTCATCAGTACGACATGCAGTGGCGTGTTTTTTGCATCGTCTATTTCGTTGACATTTGCGCCAAGTTCCACTAACTCCATTGCCGCTTCAAAATTTCCAAATTCAGTCTTGTCATCGCTGATTCTCACTCCCTTGGATTTCAGCAGCTTATGCAGGGTACAGGAGTTCCCCCTGTCGGTGATCTTGGAGCCGTTCTTTATGAACGCATTGACAACGCTCATGTAGTCTTTGACACTTGAGGGGCGCATGTCTTTCTCCGCAAAGAGATAAAGGGGGCCATGTCCCTCCTTGTCGACCGCCGAAAAATTGGCCTTCTGTGCGGCAAATAAATCAAGCAGCGCTATGGAGCCATTTGACAGAGGCATGACTCTTGCCATATAGAGGATTACGTTGTCTCCGAACTTGCCGGTTTTTACTTCTGTCCTGGCTCCTTTTTCAATTAAGTATTTGACAACGTCAATCTTAAATTTTTCAGCGGCTTCGAACATGGGATAGGTTCCAAATTCGCGTTCCTTGTTCACAAGGTCGGGGTTGGCATCGAATATGGACTTGATCTTGACAAGATCATTCTTGTTTAATGCATTGAAGTATTCACTCTGTGAATAACAGGACAATGAGAAAACAGCCAGAAAGATCAGAATAGGCAATTTCATAATAAATTCCCCTTTGTTCTTGTTTATAAAACAACGTTATTCTTATATCAAACAAAGAATTTTTCAATTGGATTTCAATTTTTTTGCAGTTATTTCCCAGATGGCATGCGGTTCTTTTAACTGGAGAACTGATTTCATATTTCATATTGAAGATATGCTGTATGAGATTTATTTTGCCAGACTGAAGGAAATATTGTCAAAGGAGAAAAATATGACTAAAAAAGAAATTGTCTCAACCCTCCTCAACGGTTTATGTCCGCCACGTCTTCCTGTCATGCCGATCACAATGATGTTTGCGGCCGACCAGATCGGAAAACCTTACGGTGAATATGCGAAAAACCACAGGGTCATGGTAGCTGCCCAGATAGCAACGGCGGAAAAGTTCGGATTCGACTACGTCTCTGTAATTTCAGATCCCGCAAGGGAGGCCGCCGATTTCGGAGCCGAAATCCATTATTTCCCGGACCAGCCGCCTGCGGTCGACGAACCAAATGCTCTTTTAATGGACAAGGCAAAACTTGCCGGCTTGAAACTTCCCGATCCTCTCGGCGGAGGAAGGATGCACGACAGGATAAAGGGTGTCGAACTTTTCAAGCAGAAGCTCGGGAACTCAGTTTTCATCGAAGGCTGGGTCGAAGGTCCATGCGCCGAAGCTTCCGATCTGCGAGGGATAAACAACATAATGACAGATTTCTTCGACGATGGGATTTTCGTCAGGGATCTTTTTACGCTTCTCGTCGAGAATGCTGCGGATTTCGCAAGATGCCAGATAGAAGCCGGAGCCGATATAATCGGAATCGGAGATGCTGCGGCATCGCTTGTAGGACCCGGGATATACGAGGAATTTGTTTTCCCGTACGAGAAGATGCTTGTTGACAGGATCCATTCCATGGGGCGGCCTGTCCGGCTGCACATCTGCGGGAACATAGGGGATCTTGTGGAAAACATTGGCAAGCTGGGGGCCGACATTGTAGATGTGGATTCCATGGTTACCATGAAACATGCCCGCATGAAAACCGGCAGGAAGCAGATACTTCTCGGGAATATAAATCCAGTGACCGTTGTGAAGAACGGAACTCCCGATAACATTTTTTCAGAGCTGGAAAAATGTTATGATGAAGCAAGTCCAAGATATATAATCGGTGCCGGCTGTGAAATCCCCAGAGGGACTTCGGACGAGAACGTAAGGACTTTTGCGAAGTTCGCATATTTTTGCAAGGCAAAAATATAATATGAATCAAAGGAAGAATACGAGCCAAGACAGCTTGATTATTCAACCGGCCTTGAGATAAGCTAAGCCCGCAGAAGGAAATATCCAGCAGGAGCCTTGATCTGATATTATTCTTCAATTCTTTATTTGACATGTTTTCCAGCGTGTGTATATTTCATATATAAAATAAATACCATATATGAAATATATAATAAAATCACCGGCACCGGCGTTGGAAAAAGGGATACAGGCCCTAACTAGGCTGTCTGAAAATGGCCCTCGGAATCTGGAAAAACTTTCAAAGGATCTCGGCGAACCCAAGGCTTCTCTGCTGCGGTATCTTGACACCCTCCTGTCCCTCGGTCTGGTCGGGCGGGATCCCGTAACCAAGGAATACAGTTCTAAAGTTGCCATGGTCAGGCTTGGCAGAGCAGGCAGGGATTTTTCAGACAAAGTCCAGAAGCTCCTTGATTCCCTTGCTGAAAAGACATGCAGGACTGCCGAATGGTATGTACATAACGGTGACAGGATGGTGCTGGCACGGCGTTCCGAGCCTGAAAATGCAGTGATCCACGTGAAAGCTAAAATAGGTTTTGAAAGAGAGCTGAATGGTGAATTCGAGGCTGTTGCGAGAATCGCAATTTTGAACCTCAAAATCGATCTGTCAGGAAAGAAATCCTGGATTTACAGGGATGGCAGGAAAAAGAACATAGAGGAGTCAATCTGCAGGAAAATCCTGGATTCTGACAGGAAGAACGGATATGCCATTGACATGGAATACAATGAAAATGGAGTCAGGCGGTATGCGGCGCCTGTTTTCCAGAATGGAAAGCTTGCGGGGGTTATCGCATTGGCGGAGAATTTCAGGCCGGACGCCGACAGCAAGATCCCGAGGATAGCGAAAATGCTCAAAGATGAAATCAAAGATAATATTTAACCATGGAATACATGTTTGGATTCGTTCGTAGTCAAGCTCGTAAGAGCTGTGTTTGGAAGTAGGTACGTGCTTCAGCATGTACCATATTAATAATCAAGAATGGGACAGGCTAAAGCCCGTCCCTACATAAAAGAACATGACTTACGGCATTAACTACAAACAAATAATTGACATGGGAGTTTCAGATTTAATAAATAAAGAGGTGAATAATGCGTATACTTTATCTTGATCTGGACACTCTGCGTCCGGACCATCTCGGATGCTACGGGTATCACAGGAACACTTCGCCCAATATGGATTCAATTGCAAGGCAGGGGATGAGGTTTGACAACTACTATTGTTCCGATGCTCCTTGCCTGCCTTCCAGGACAGCCATGATGAGCGGTCGGTTCGGAATACATACCGGAGTAGTAAACCACGGCGGGATTTGCGCTGATTTCAGGCAGGAAGGAAAAGACAGGAATTTCAGGGACAAATTAGATTCGGAGAGCATGCCCGGAATGCTCAGGAAGGCAGGGTTGAAGACTGTGAGCATAAGTCCGTTCGCGGAGAGGCACAGCGCGTATCATTTCCTCGCCGGGTTTTCAGAGGTGCACAATACCGGTAAAGGAGGCATGGAATCTGCCGAGGAAGTGACGCCTACCGCTCTTGACTGGATCATGCGCAATGCCGACCAGGACAACTGGTTCCTGCAGATAAACTACTGGGATCCGCATACTCCGTACCGCGCACCGGAGGAGTTCGGAAATCCATTCAAGAATGATCCTCTTCCGGAATGGCTGTCCGAAGATGTTGTCAAGGATCACATGAAAATGGTTGGTCCGCACTGTGCACGCGAGATCAGCATGTACGACAACAAGACGAGTCCGGAATATCCACGCCATCCGGGGGAGATCCGTAACAGAAAAGATCTGCGCAGGATGATTGACGGATATGACTGCGGCATTAAATACATGGACGAACATATTGGAAGGCTTTTCAAAGCGCTGAAAAATAAGAGGGTCTTTGATGATCTTGTCATAATCATAAGTTCCGACCACGGAGAGAACCTGGGCGAACTTGGAATATACGGTGAACATGGGACTGCCGACAACATCACCTGCCGCATTCCGATGATAATCCGCTGGCCCGGAATGAAGAAGGGTGTCGACAAGGGACTGCACTACAATCTTGATCTTGGGCCTACGCTTGCGGAGATGTTTGGCAGGGAGAAATGTAAAAGCTGGGATGGGCAGAGCTACGCTAAAACCCTCAAGTCCGGCAAAGACTCTGGAAGGGAATATCTTATTATAAGCCAGTGCGCACATGTGTGCCAGAGAGGCGTGAGATTCGGTGACTGGCTGTATGTCAGAACATATCATGACGGCTTTCATCTTTTTCCTAAAAATATGCTTTTCAATCTGAATAAAGATCCGAACGAGCAGTTTGATCTTGCGGATAAGAATCCGGACAAGGTCAAGGAGGGTATTTCCTATCTCAACGAATGGCATGATGATATGATGATGACGATGCAATATGACACGGATCCGCTCTGGACGGTGATGAAGGAGGGAGGTCCATTTCATGCGAGAGGCCAGTTGAAGAAATACTGTGAATATTTGAAGAAGACTGGCAGGTCCTGGGCGATTCCAGAACTTCAAGAAAAGCATCCATCGGAGTTCCAGTATTTTTAAAGGTTGACGTCTGAGTGCCCTAGGGTCCGTTAAAAAATAAATTGGTCATTTGCTGGCGGAGATTTCGGATTGATTATCATGGTGCGAAAGAGGAGTCCCGACCTCCGGGAGTCGGGATGACGAACGAATAACGTGATAAGCGGCCGGAAGAACGCCAGCCCTTTGGGACGGGAATCCGTGCATTTGTACGTATTCAGTAAACTACTCTCGTTTACTAAATCCGTACTCCAAATAAAATATGAAGAACTGTTTGTTTCGCGTTTTATTAGATGTAAATATTCACTGAACGAACATGGTTCAGTGAATATTTACCGCCTGTATTTCCCGTCAAATGGCCAATTTATTTTTTAGCGGGTCCCTAGATCAGCTTCAGGTTGTTCCTGAGATTGTTGCGGATCCTTATTATCTTATGGAATACCTCTTCGACATCTTCCTTGCCTGGTTCGGAGGTCCCGTAGCTGATCTTCGAATAAATGAAGAATATAACGAGGACGTCCTTGCTGAGGTTGTAGTCCATCCTTTCCAGGGAGGCCCCGTAATTGAAGAGCTCCATGTTGTGGTCCCTCCTGAGGCCGGAGAGATCGAGCAGCTCCCGGGTGATCCTGTAGCATATGTTTATGTTGTCTTTCGGATGCTTTTCCGAAAAGCCGGGGAACCTCTCAATGATGGCGAGGCATTTCCTGATCCTCCTCCTGCGCCTGAGGAAAAACCGTATCTTGACATACATGCGGTATGCGGCGAAAGCCCCCAGTCCGGACAGCATCAGCAGGAGTCCCTGGAACCCCACCAGCCAGAAAAGCACTTTCTTGATGCCGTTGAGGAAGATAGACGTCATGACAGATGCATTATGTTTCAGGTCGTTGAAAATGTCTTTTAATTTCTGTAAACCGCTTTTTGTATTGCTAGTGTTGTCCAGTGGATTTTCTCCGGAAATCTTTTTGATCGTGCTTTTGAATTCTTCCTCATTTATGGGGATGTTGACGGCTATTCTCTGGAACATGCTGGGTTTAGGCACGTCCTGGTATTTGCCAGCAGGCAAAGTACTTGTCCTGTCTGGTTTTGAGTTTAAAAAGTCCTTGGTATGTTCCGTTATTTCGGGAGGTGTGATCTTCCATTCATCGCCGAAGGGATCCTTGAATGATCCTACAACCAGGGGTGAGGTTCTTGAGATTATCTGTCCAGGAGGGGTTCCGTCGAAGGTAAGCCATCCCTTTCCTTCGATGAAAAGCTGGGTCCAGGCGTGGGCATGGTATTCATAGACCTCGAAAACCCCGTTGAGAGTGTTGTAGTTTCCAGGAGAGAACCCCAGGGCCAGGCGGGAAGGAATTCCGTTCAGCCTTGCCAGAACTGCGAGAGTTGTGGCATAATGCTGGCAGTTACCCTCCTTCATCTCAAAGAGGAAATAATCGGTTATCTCCCTGTCTTCAGGAATCTTTTTGGCGTCCATCCTGTACTTGAAGTTGTTCCTGAGGTAGTCCCTCAGAAGAATGGCCTTTTCATATTTTGTGCCGCCTCTTGCAGTTATTGAGGATGAGAGAGCCTGGAGTCTCTTGCTGATAAGCTCCTTTGGAAGGGAGAGATAGTGCTGCGGCTTGAGGTTTTCAAACCAGAGATGTTCGAGTTTCAATCCCCGCGCCGACGTCTCGGAGGTGAAATCGACGGAGACTACGGAATAGGAGAAAGGGACAGTCACAGATTCGGGATTCAGCAGGCGGTGGTTGTAGAACGTGCTTTCAGTGGAATAAGCGGTATTGAACGGGAATTCGAAATATCTTGGCAGATAGGCCGAGCAAAGGACAGGGGAATACATTTTTACCACATTGAAGTTCTGGGTGATTGAAGATCCGGAGTAATCCAGCGAGGAAGACTTGATCTTCTGTTTCTTCATTTCCAGGGTAGCCAGCCATTTCTGGCCGTCGTATGAATCGTACAGTGAACCGAGCCAGTACATTTTGACCGGGGATTTCACCCTGAATACAAGATCGTCGCCGGGAAGACCGCCGCCGCCGCCGTTTCCGTCGACCTTGTCCTCGGATCTGGTGTTTTCCACGATCTGGTTTCCTTTTTTACCTGTTGAAGAAGGTTTTATCATTGTATTCTGAACAGTTGTTCCGGTGTTGGAGGAGGCCATCAGTTCAGCCTTGAACCATTTGTCGTATTCGGGAGGCATATAGTTGACATTTTCATTCATGAAAGAGGTTGTCACAAACCCTGCTCCCGTCTTCGACGGGGAAGGGAAAAAGGTGCAGAAATAGATCCAGAGCAATAGCACCAATATTGAATGGGCGATGAAATAGTTCCAGTTCTGCGGCAGCGGTTTCAGGGAGAACTTTATCAAATAGTCGCCGGCGAGGGGGATCAGCCTTGATGAATAAAGCAGTATGAGTCCGGATACGGCCAGTACCGGCAGGCAGTAGATGAAGGCGTTCCTCGGGAAGACGGATCCGCATATGATCAGGATCACGCCAAGCATGCACTGGATGCCATAGTCCTTCATGTTCAATGTTATTCCGAAGCTCACACCGAGGATGCATAGGAACTCAATGAGATATTTTTCAACCGTGATGTGCGAGGAGGCGCGATATATGAGCCATACCATGGCAAGGGAGAGGATGATGATCTGGACTGTCTTGCGGGCGGTCAGGTTGAAGAATCTTGTGCCGATGAAGATGGAGGCGCCTGCGGCAAGCGATGAGATGACGATCAGATGGGACAGCGTAGGATTTCCATACTGCCAGACTGCGGAAGAGGCCGCCATCGTGAAGAAAATGGAGCCCAGCAGATGGACCGCCATCCTTGACAGCGCATATGATTTGTTCTTTGAAGCGGCTTCAGCCATATGTCAGGATCCTTGATATGTTCGAATTGATGTCAAGTACGCCGGGCGGGATGGCCGTATATCTGGAATAGCTCTCGGCGTGCCTGTTTGAAATCTTATACGGCGCGAAGAAATTCTCCATCGGCGCGCTAAGCCATCTGATGTCGACCCCCCTCTGCATCAGGTAGTCGAAATGATCGGACAGATTCCTGTTCTCTGAAAGGGTAAGGCAGTACAGGATGGAGTTCGGAGGGACGACGGATTCAGCGGTCTCCATAAGTTCGTCAAGACCTGTCCTGGAAGGCTGTATGGCGGACAGGAATCCCAGTATCTCCCTTTTCAATCCAGTCCCGGTTCCGTTCATGATGGCGGTCTCCCCGCTTCTTCCGTCAGGAGCGATGAAGATTATCCGGCAGTAGATTCCGCAGGCGTAGTTGCAGATGGTTGCCGCAGTCTTCACGAGGTATTCGAAATTGTTGGTCAGGGGGTTCAATCCCATCCTCCTCCTGTCGTTGTCCAGGAGTATGCACAGCGTAACCGACGAGTGCGACTCGAACTCGCGGACCATGAGCTTTTTCTGCTTTGCCGTCGCCTTCCAGTGGATGAACTTCATGCTGTCGGAGTGCCTGTATTCCCTGACGCCGAAGAATTCTTCGCCGATTCCAGATACGCCTATCGGTTTTCCGGAGGTCGATGCCTGGATCTTGTTCTTCTTGAATATCGGCATCCAGGAGACGTTGAATATTTCCGGATATACGGTGATCTCCTCCTGGGACTTGAACTTCCTGACCCTTCTGAACAGCCCGGCGGGATCCCCTCCGATGAGATATATTTTTTCAAGGTTGTAGGTCCCCCTTCTGACGGCGTTGAATTCGCGGCTGATGAGCCTGGTCTCACCTGGCTTCAATGGCTCCACCGCCACGCTGCCAAGGGGATTGTCGGAGAAGAGGAGTTTCTCCCTTATGACAAAAGCCTGCCTGGTGAACCTGCCGCTGTTCCTTACAGTTACCGGGAGGATTACCTTCTCACCTGCACAGCAGTCCGAGCCGGGACTTCTCCAGACATCTATTTTCCTTATGGAAAGAAGGGACATTATGAAGCTTGCCGCAAGGACAGCGAAGAATCCAGCCGCAGTTATTCCCGCAGCGAGATTGATATTGGACAGCGACACCCCGAGCGAGGCGAAGCACAGGAAGATCATTGCCCATCCTCTGGCTGTGGGTGAAAATGGAAGCATGGGAATCCTCGGGATAATTGGATGGTTGGATGAATGGATTGATGGGTTTTATATAAGCAATATTCCAAAAATCCAGTAATCCAACAATCCCTTTTTTAAAGTTTCTGTTCTTCTTCCTTGACGGGTATTTTTTCCAGAATATCCTTCAGGACGTCGAATGCGTTTTTAAATTCGCCCTGCGACCGGAGCTTCATGGAGATCCTGTGGGCAAGCACAAATGGAACCAGCTCGTTTACGTCCCTGGGCAGTACAAACCGTCTTCCGTGATATGCCGCAAGGCTCTGGCTGGCCCTCATCAGCGCAAGGGATGCCCTGGGACTGCATCCGTTGGACAGGGAGGGATGTTTCCTGGTGGCTTCGGCTATGTTCAGGATATATTCCTTCACCGGTTCGGAGACATGGACCTGCCTGACAAGAGAATGGCACTGGAGTATCTCAGTCGCCTTCACGACGTACGAGATTTCGTTCAGGGGATGCTGTTTCATCTGGGAAGTCAGGATTTCCATTTCCGCTTCCTTTTCAGGATAGCCTATCGAGATCCTCATGAGGAAACGGTCTAGCTGCGGCTCGGGCAGCGGGTAGGTTCCATGGTAGTCGGACGGATTCTGGGTGGCGATCACAAAGAAGGGCTTAGGAAGGACATGCGGCCTGCCGTCGATTGTCACCACTGAATCCGACATGCATTCCAGGAGGCTTGACTGGGTTCTCGGCGTCGTCCTGTTTATTTCATCGGCAAGGATGATGTTTCCGAAGATAGGGCCGGGTATGAAGCTGAAATCCCTGAGGGAGTCGTCGTAGATGTTTATCCCTGTTATGTCTGAAGGCATCATGTCGGGCGTGAACTGTATCCTCTTGTAGGCTCCCTGTATGGACTTGGCGAGAGCCTGCGCGAGTATGCTCTTGCCTACGCCTGGTATGTCCTCTATCAGGAGGTGTCCATCGGCGAACAGGCATATGATCACGTTCCTTATGACCTCGTCCTTGCCTTTGAACACCCTTTTTATGTTGGTCTCGATCCTTTTTATCATCAGGGTCATGAAATCGGGTGTGTAATATTCAGAAGTCCTCATTCCACTCTGGCGCTTTATGGACATGGTCTCTGTGTCTACCGCCAGATCCGTGTTATTGAAGACGAAGACGTTTCCGCCTATCTGCACCACGTCCATGTGTTTCAGCTCGTAGATGCCCTCGATCGGTGCGGAATTCACGAATGTCCCATTGGAACTGCCGAGATCCTCGATGATCACGCAGCTTCCATCGTTGGTTATCCTGGTATGCTTCCTTGATACGTCCCCCGAATCGAACACCAGATCGCAGGTGGGATCACGTCCAATTAAGAAGTCCCCCCTGTTGAGCTTTATCTCAGACTGCTTGTCGTAGCCGTTCTGTACATTTAACGTTGGCATATGTGCAAATCCCTGTTTTAGGTTCCTTTTGCTATAATACGGAATAATATATGATTTCTTACAGGATTAAACTACTCTGAACGCAATTTAATTATATCCTTCTTCCTGTCCTGAAGCTGGAGGATAAGCCGGCAGTCGGTTTCCAAGGGCTTGTACTCGCCGTTTATATGGTATGCGCTGAATCCGGGAAGCCAGTTGATCAGCAGGCAGAGCCATCCTGAAAATCCATAGGTGCAGCAACCGATAGACACAGGATATTCCTTGTTTGCCTTTGTCGACATCAACGTGAAATTATACCCCCAGTCAAGATAGGTGTACATCGGAATTACGCCTATGGACAGGACATGGAAAGGTATTGTCACCATCTTGGGTATCCGCGTCTTCTCATATGGTTCAATATACTGAATAATGAAGTCAGGCCTGTTCGACAGTTCATGCGAGTAGCCCACTTCCTTAACGTAGTCCGTCATTTCAAAATAGATCTTCAGCTGTTCGGCGTATCCTTGGCGCACCTCGTCCTTGTCATACACGATCCCTATGACTACCCTGTCCTTGTTGTTCTTGTCCTTCCTGCTTTTTGACAGCTCCAGCAGCACCTGATCCTCTTCCTGGGTTATCATCGGCACCTTTCTCACGGAGGAGCAGCCGCAAATGAAAACCAGTATCAGGATTGATGATATGAGATATTTCATGTTTTATGGAGCGCCGGCATCTTGCCGGCAGTTATTGATGTCCTTGAGTTCCTGCGCTCCTGCGAAATTCGCAAGCATCGCCAATGCAACTGAGACCAATATTAATTTAGAATTCAAATGTTTCATTTTTATCCCCTCATTATTTTATGTCCGTTAATTTAACCGACAAATTTGGTAGATTTATACTTTTTAACACCCTTGTTTTCCTCGACCTTCTCAATTGCATTAATGGTATCCTTGTTCCTGATTTCGGCAAGGGTATCGATTTTCAGATAGGTATCTTCAATTTCAGGAAAATGCCTTTTGAAAAGCTCCTTGACATAGAAGGCGCGGGTCCTGCCTGTTTTTACGGCAAGTACCTTCAGCCTGCTCTCAAATTCCGGTAGGCGTACGGCCAGCATGTATCCTCCAGTTTTATTAATATGTAAACATGATATTGCAAAGTATACAGCGTATACAATATTATTCCAACATTCATTTATGAACGACTCCTTACCCTTTTATGCATCTTCATAAGCAGCTTTATGTTTACAACCGTAAGTTGCAAAGCGGCCGTAGCTCTCTCTGCGAAAGTCGCAATTTTGAGGTTGTTTCTGGCGTCATTGCATATGTACGTATATATTCTACTTCATGAAATTCAAAATCCGCAAAATGCTCATCGGCGACTATTCGGGAGTATTTTCCCTCTGGAAAAACATGACTGGAATAGGACTTGATGGACTCTGTGATTCAAGACAAGGGATAAGAGACTATCTCAGACGGAATCCCGGACTCAGCTTTGTCGCATGCGACGGGAAAAAGATCGTCGGGGCGGTTCTTTCCGGACACGACGGCAGGCGCGGCTGTCTGCACCATCTTGCTGTGGCCGGTTCGCACAGGAACCTCGGTATTGGAAAAGCTTTGGTCGAGCACTGTCTGAAAGGGCTGGCTGGACAGAACATCCCCAAATGCAATATCTTCCTCTTTAGAAGCAATGCCATCGGAAGATCCTTCTGGAAGCATAACGGCTGGAATCTTAGGACGGATCTCTCCATAATGCAGAAAGGCATAAGGAAACAGGATGCAGATATTTGTTGATGCAGACGCATTCCCGAAGGACATACAGGAAATTGTCTTCCGCGCGGTGGAGCGTGTAAGGATCCCGCTGATCCTTGTTTCCAACAAGAACATCAGGCATCCCAGATCGGATCTGATTTCGAAGATCACCGTGACGGAAGGTCCTGATGTAGCTGACGACAAGATAGTTGAGCTTGTGATGGAAGGGGATCTTGTCATAACCGCTGATATTCCGCTTGCTTCACGTGTCATCGACAAGAATGCGTTTGCGATCGATCCGCGCGGCGAACTCTATAATAAGACGAATATAAAGCACCGTCTGGCGATGAGGGATCTCATGAAAGAGCTCCGTCAGGAGGGGGAGATCATGGGCGGACCGCGCGCCTTCAGCGGGAGGAATGTCCAGGCGTTTGCGAACGAACTGGATAAGTTCCTGACGAAACATTGCAGGAAGGGAAAATAATATTGACATGGAGTGCTGGTATTTTACCGGCACTCCTTGTAAATCTAACACAGGGGAAAGAAAAAATGATGAAGAAAATGATGGTCGGAGTCCTGGGCGCGGCAATGTTGTGTACGGGGCTGATCTGCACTGTGAAAGCCGCTGAAGAAGCCGGAAAGACGACTTTGGACAATCTGCAGGCGGCATTCAACGGTGAATCGAACGCCAAAGCGCGTTACGAGGCGTTTGCCGTCAAGGCGGATGAGGAAGGTTATAAATCAGTTGCCGCTCTTTTCCGTGCAGCCGCAAAGTCTGAAGGCATTCATGCCGTGAAGCACGGGGAAATGATCAAGAAGATGGGTGCTGAACCCAAGGCGGCAATTGAAAAGGCTGATGTCAAGTCCACCAAGGAGAACCTTGAAGCCTCTATAAAAGGTGAAACTTACGAAAAGGATTCGATGTATCCGTCTTTCATAAAACAGGCTGAGGCCGACAAGAACGCTGGAGCCGCCATGACATTCAAGGGGGCGATGGCAGCCGAAATCGAACACGCCAAGCTATATTCCCAGGCCCTGAAGGAACTTGATTCCTGGAAGGCCGGAGGAAAAGTGTTCCTAGTATGCACAGTCTGCGGATATACTACCATGGATCAGGGTCTGAAACAGTGCCCCGTATGCTCCGCTCCACGTGCCAAGTTCGATGCGGTAAAATAAAATTTCGACGGGGGGATGCATGAAAAAATTCGGCTGGCTGATTCTCCTTGGATCGCAGTTCGCCATCGTAGCCGGTTTCTGGGCATACGACCACGTGAACCACATGATGGGCAATCAGCTCACGGGTGAACCAGTCGGCCAGTACCTCGCATATGGACGCCTTGCCGGACTGCTTGCAGTCCTGCTTATACTTTTCCAGCTGATGCTTATTGGCCGTATAAAATGGCTGGAACGGGCCTTCGGTCTTGACCGCATGGCCCATCTCCACCATTTCACGGGATTTGCGATTGTTGTTTTTCTTGTTGCACACCCATTTCTTGTGACAACCGGCCATTCCATGCAGGCGGGAATGAGTCTTATAGATCAGTATATTGATTTCCTTAAGAACTGGGAGGATGTGCTTGCCGCGGTTATTGGAGTTCTAATCATATCAGCTGCCATATTCTTCTCCATTCTTGTGATGAAGAAATGGGTTAAATATGAGGTTTGGTACTATTCCCATCTGTCCTTGTATGCCGGGATAGCCCTGGTGTTCGGGCACCAGTTCGAGGTAGGAACCGATTTGGTAGGGAACCGCCTGTTCTCGGGGTACTGGTATGCGCTTTATGCCTTTGCCTTTGCAAATCTCATCCATTATAGGATACTCAGGCCTGTAATATTTTTTCTGCGGCATCGTTTTACCGTGGAGAAGCTTGTTCCGGAAGCCGGAGATGTCACATCGGTCCACATTGATGGAAAGAGCATGGAGTTTTTCCCGGTCGAGGCTGGACAGTTCATGATTGTCCGTTTCTGGGCGAAAGGATTCCGCTGGGAGGCCCATCCATTTTCAATGTCGTTTCGTCCCGACGGGAAAAAAATCAGGCTTTCGATAAAAGCGAGCGGGGACTTCACAAAGCACATTCCTGAACTCAAGCCTGGAACTTCAGTTTTCATCGACGGGCCGCATGGAATTTTCACTTCCCGGAACTGCACTTCGTCGAAAGTCCTTCTGATTGCCGGAGGAATAGGGATAACCCCGATCCGCGCCCTGGCGGAGGAAATGTCCGACACTGGACGCGATGTGATTCTCCTCTATGCGAACCGCAGCAGATCTTCGATTGTCTTCGAGAAAGAATTGAATGAGCTTGTCGAAAAATCAAAAGGTAATCTCAAAGTCGTGCATGTGCTGGGCGAGGAGGATCCCGGATGGACCGGTGAAAAAGGAAGGCTGGACAAGGAGAGGATTTCACGGCTTGTTGCGGATCTTCCAGACAGGGAAGTGTTCTTGTGCGGACCTCCGTTGATGATGAAATCAATACGGATTTCCTTATCCGAACTCAATGTGCCCAAGGCAAAGATCCATTTCGAGAAGTTCGCGCTGTGAGCAGAAAAGTTATGGAATTTGATCACGTTCGTAGTCAAGCCATTTTTGGCTGTTCTTTTTGGGTGGTGAAAACACGCAAAATTGCGTTAACTAGAGCCTCCTCGAAAAGGTCGAATTAGATTAGAAAAATGGAAAAATATTTGAATAATAATTTGAAATATCGCCGCAACACATTATCGTGCAATATGTTACAAAACAACAACAACATGGAGCGGCGATGGTGAAATATAAATTGTTAACGGCGGATTTCAACCTGTTT
>JBAQUG010000212.1:0-6924 GCA_049297395.1 Victivallales bacterium
GAGGAATACTGGGACAACGACGATTCTCTTTTCCGTTCCGAAGTCGGTGTTCCTGGAGCGAGTTCAGCCGAGATCACAAGAAAATATTCCGGAGGACTTCCCGAACTGCCGGCGAATCTGGACAATCCTCTGTGGAGACGGACGGCATGGTGGATCCAATGGGAGGATTTTCTGAAGGAGGCGGGTCGCGAACCTCGCAACCTGGAGGAGTTCGTGGAATGGAGCCGGAAACGCCAGGCCGTCGGCCTGGCGCTCGCTGTCCGCACCTGCAAGAGGCGTTTCCCGAAATGCGGTGGAATAATCCTGTGGATGGGGCACGACTGCTTTCCATGCACAGCTAACACGTCGATATTCGATTTCCATGGCTGTCCAAAGCCCGCAGTCCAGGCAGTGGCTCATGTTTATTGCGCATAGCACTCGAACGGAAGATCATTGATTGCGTTTGAATCTAAAATTATAGAGGATCATTTGTAATGAAAAAGAATAAAGGATTCGTCGTCAGGAAGATTTCCCCGGAAGCTTTGGCGATAGATGATAGTTCCGGCACATTGGCTTTCATCACCCGGCAGGGGTATGTCGACTGGCTTACGCCTGGGCCAGGCAAAGTAAAAGAGAGGATAAACTGCTTGGAGAAGGAGACGCATCTCAGTCTTGTAAAAGGGCTGAAGATGAACCTGCATTGTCCTCATCTTACGGACGCGGTTCAGGGCAAGCCATCAGCAGAAGTAGTCGAAGGTGGAGTTAAAGTATCTGCGACTTCCAGGAGTGCCGACGGGAACTTCGAGGCATGCTACCGGGCACTCCTCTCCGTAAACAACAGGACAGGCCGCTATGAATGGAATTTCGAGACCGTCCTGCGGCATGTCGGGAAACAACAGGCGAAGCTTCATCGGGACATCATTGAGTTCAACAACATACTTCCTGATGGCGCGTTCCGTGGTTTCCTTATGCCCGGCAGGAAAAAATTCGACTGCACGCTGATGACGGATTCGATGGGCATGGTGTGGGAGTTTCCGCACCAGCACAAGATGCACTATGGTGTCAAGCTGGACCAGCTCCGCTTCAGTTCGCGGTCAATGGCAGGTTTCTTTAACGAGGAATTGAATCCAGTTGTTGAAGTGACAGAATCGCCAATGGAGCTTTCCTGGGGTATCTGCGACATGTTCTACGATCTGCATTGCTGCGCCAGAGTCCCTGGCCCAGTCGTGCCTGGGACGATATGGAAATGGAAGTATGTCGTGAAATATCTGGACAGACACGAGTCAAGCCCCCTGCTTGATGCCGCCAGGAGGATTCCAGTAGGATTCGAGGATTTCGAACGCTATGCCGCCCCGCGTGTTGAACTCGGGCGCAATAATTTCACCCTTCCCGCGAGAATCGACCGTCCTGAGGATGTCTCATGGTTCCTTCCCGATCCTGGAGCAGGAAAGACATGGGAACATTGCGGAGGCGAAAACGGAAATGGCGCGCTCGTAATAAAAAATACAAACCTTTTAGAGAATGCCTGGCGGATTGATCTTTGCCCCCAGATTCCGGCGGGGGCAAAGGTCAAGGTTTCAGTGAAGATCATGACAAAGGGAGTGTCCGGAGGGAAAGGGGCTTTTCTGCGACTTCGTCGGGCAGTATGGCTGTGGCATCCTGAGCCCGGTCAGATATTTGACGGGATTGCTGAATCCAGGCCTGTCTCAGGTGATACGGATGCCTGGATGGAGACTGGGCCTATTGAAATATCGTCCCCTTCCCTGCACGGAGACGAACTGTTATGGATTGAGCTGGTTCTCGACGGCAAGGGGGAAGCAAGATTTGGAGTGATGAATATCGAGTTGATAAGAAAGGAAAAACCGAAATGAATCCATCGGATCAGACATTGGTTCTCAAGGAGCATCTGGGACATGACTGGATCGGGCATGCCGTGTCGTTCAATCATGATGCAGCCGGGAATTTGCCACCGGGATCGGCGGTGGCGGTACGGGATCTGTCATATGATATTATATTGCCCGGACAGGTAGGCGATGATGGCAAAATACATTTTATCACGGATTTATTCGCCGATGAAACCCGTTCATTCCAGGTCGGAAAGGATTTGCCTGTTCCCGTGTCGGACATCTACGTGCGCGAGGAAGCGGATGCATATGTCATCGGAAGCGATTCCGTATCGATTGGCGTTCCGAAGCTGGATGTGCCTGTCGGTTCCCAGGCCGTAGTCCAGGCTCCGCTCCGGTGGATCATGGGTGCGGAAGGCGTCAGGCGCGGTTGTGGAACATGGCATTCCCTGACTCCTGTAGCATCAATCCGCTCCTGGATTTCCGCGCGCGGACCCGTGTTTGCGGAGGCGAATGTCGAATATGCCTTCAATGACGGATCACGCTATTGTATTTCATTCCGGCTATACAGCCATGCACCGGTGGTCATCGTTTCCGAGGACAAGGACACCAATGACGGAGGCATATGGCGGTTTTCGCTCCATGATGGATTCGAGCCTGACAAGGCGCATCTTGGCTTTGGAGATAACCGCGAGTGGAAGCTGGACTTTGAAAACGGGGAACATGTCTGCCGCCATATCTTTTTCAACCATTATTCCCTGTACCAGGATTTCAAGGATAATTCCTTCCTGTTCAATTCAAGTGGGAACCGCGATTCCGACGCCATTGGGCTGTTTCCTGTTGACGGAGCCTCGTGGAAATGCATTCCGACAAACATCATCTCCCTGGATGCCACGCCAGAACCTGACATCCGCTATAGCTTTTCCCTGACTCCCGGATTCCGTTCGTTTGCGCTGTTCGCCGTGAAACAGCGCGATACACGCATCCGGCGGCATTCCGATTTCACCTATGGTCCGTCAATTGTCGGAAATGCAGGAACCGGGATCTATTCGCTTTCAGCCAAATGGTCCATGGTGCGCCTGGACGATGTGAAGGAGATGTTCCTCGACTGGCCACGCACCAAGAGGACATATCCGTTCCTGTACGCCACGCCCGGACACCTGCACGAAACGGTGGAAAGAATGAAAGAGGATCCGGAGACTTACGGGGACATGGCGAAACTGCATCCCTTGTTCAGCGGGCATCCGGGCTCCCTGAAATCATTCCGGGAAGAATTCTTCTGGCATTTGGAGCGCATGCGGGATGACGCCATTGAGTTCGGGCCGAACTCCTGCAATGTAAATCCGGTTTTTTTCCGTCATATCGCGGAATTCCCATTCTACTACGAGACGCTTTCCCTCCACAATGCGTTAAGCGCCGAAGAGGACCGGCGGGCGCGTTCCATCATGGTGTTCCTTGCATATCTGACCAACCGAGAAGACTACTATTTCGGACGCAGTTCGCTTCTTCCTGCGGGACATCCCGACAACATAATGAATCTCTTCAAGGGCATGAGATCGGAGAACTTCGGGACCGACCGTTTCCTCGGCGTAGGGATCACCGGCGCCATTTTTCCGGACCATCCAGCCTCCGGAGAATGGAGGAGGATGGCACATGATCTTTTTGAGACGCAGATGGAAGTCCTCGTGGGGGAATGCGGCGCATGGTGCGAAGGATGGAACTATTACCTGTGGTCGCTGCAGCTGCTTCTCAACTATGCGCTGGCCGTGAGAAACATCGGGGAGGACTTCTTCCAAAATCCAAAGTTCAAGTCGATGATCCGGTTCGTAGTTGAAGTCCTCGGCCCGAACAACCCGATATACGGAGGCAGGCGCATCACTCCGGGTTTCGGAAGCTATGGTGAAAATCCGGAAGGGTGCGGATTCGGGCATCTGATGCTGCAGGCCGCCTGGGCGTATTCGTCGCAGGATCCGAAACTTTCAGCGGAACTGATGTGGGCATACCGTGAGATTGGAGACGGTCCATTCAAGTTCCTCCATGCGCCCAACAAGGATGTTGAAAAGGCCATGATCGCCCTGAATTCTGACCTGGATCTTCCATCGGAGAAACCCCTGCGCGCAAGCAGGGGCCTGCCTGATTTCGGCGCCGTCTTCCATCATGGACATGAAGACGGAAGGGAGACATATCTTGCCGCACGCGCATCCCCTTACTGGCCGCATGGGCACACCGACGGAGGAAGCTTCTTCATGTGCTACAGGAACGCCCCTTTGATAACAGAGGCTGCACGCGGGGCCAATTCCGGATATCCATTCCTCAAGACGCTTGGAAGCGGACATAACATCATCCGCTTCGACGGCAAGGATCCCATGCAGTATTTATGGCCAAGCCACCAGAACCTGGTGAAATTCGTTTCCCTGGCGGATATGGAATATGCCGTGCTGGACTGCCGCCAGGACAAGCTTGTGGCTTCGGAAAAGAAACGGCGCGGACATGGCGATGCTGAAACCTTGGATGTCTTCATCCGCCACTTCCGCCATATCATCTACCTCAAGCCGGATTTGTTCATCATCTACGATTCCATCATGAATGCGCCGTTTGCATCCGACTACAGATTGCATTGCTATGCAGAAGAAGTCCGCTTCGACGGAAGCCATGCATTCTTCACCGGGCGCAATGGAATCGATCTCGATGTTGCCGTCGTCCTGCCGGAACATCCGTCTTTTTCCTCCATTGAGGCCATTGATACGCATTCAGTGGAGTTTGGCAATGATCCCGGAAAGCCATATCTGGTAGTCCTCAGCCCCAGGGAGTCCGGCAGTTTGCCGACGGTGGAGTGCGTGTTCTATAATGGAGTATTGACAATTGGCCTCGGCATGAAAAAGTGGAAGCTCGAGTTTAAAAAGTCTGGCATCGATGGGATTTATGACATTGAAAGGAAATGCGTATGAATGATTTTGAAGTTTTCTGCGAAGCTCGCACCGGCATGGTGAAATCTGTGCGGCTGTATGGGGAGGAACTGCTGGATCCGGCACGGCCCTGCGACGCTGAACTGCTGATCAACGGGGTGGCGCTTAAAACCCGGCTGCATCCGGCGGCAGGCGGAGCACAGCCCCTGCTGTGCGGACAATCCTTTCCGCTTGAGGCCATGGCGCGGCTCAAGGGGGAACGGTTCGTCGATCACTTTGCCGGCTGGGGACTGGTAGTGTCGCGTTCCATGGGACTGCGGACCTATGCCAGGCATCCGTGTTTCGGTATCCAGTACCTGGTCCGGCGCGAACAGGCGGATCAGGTCGACCTTCCCTGCCCGGGCCCCGGCGGACCGGTGATAGAGGCGCCCCTGTATGTCGACACATTTACTTTGCCGAACTTGAACTGGCGTTTCTGGGGAGACGACACACGGATGATATTCCCTTCCGCCCACTCAAACGGACCAGTGGACGAGTTCGGGCACTGCGGACACGAGCATGACACGCCGGAGAACTGCAAGAAATTCATGCGCAACGTCTGGCGCCGGATCTATCCCGGAGGCATGGTCATCCAAGGCAGTATGTTCTACAACATCAAGACCGGGCATTGGCTGTCGATCACCTGCCGCCGTCCGCACCTTGGCTACATCCTGAACACCGAGAGCGCCGGACGTGGCGTATCGTACGATTTCACCCTGCACGCCCCGTTCAACCTTGGCGACTCGCTCACTTTGCCGGAGATAATCTTCAATTTCGGCGCTACGCGCGAATCAATGGAGAAATTCATCGCCGATTACGCGACAGCCCATGTCAAGAAACCACCCCGGTGGGTGAGTTCGACCGTTTTCCGTGAGGGACTGGCGTGGAACAACCAGCCTTCGTGGGGGGATCAGGCCGACCTCTGGGAACACGAGCTTGATGAAGGCCTCTTCTCGGGCATCCACATCAATCTCGTCACCGACCGCCCTGTCAACAGCGGAACCACGCCCAAGGGCTACCATCCGGATCCCAGCCACGGCACGCAGGAGGAGTTCCGCGAGATGTGCCAGAGGATGGCGCGCCGCGGAGTGCCGATGGTGATATGGATGAGCCACAGCGGCCTGATGTACCGGGGCGGACCTGACATCGAAGACGACTGGTTCATACGCGGAATTGACGGACGGATCTGCGCCGCCTGGGGCTCGGAGGATAATCCGAGCATTGCGCATATCAATCCCGGCCATCCCGGATATATCGAGTACGTCAGGAAATGGATCCGTTTCTACATCAGGGAATGCGGGTGCAAGGGGATCTTCCTGGACTGCCTTGGCTGGGCGTTTCCGCCGGACTTCACGCCGCGTTCCTTCATGCGCTACCCCGGCGACACCAACCGCATGGCGGTTGTGTTCGTCGAGGCGGTCCATGCATGTATCAAGGAATGCGATCCCGACGCCATTCTCCTGGGAGAGGGCTGGTCCTCTGATTTCCCGGTCGAGATCTTCTCCGTTGTCGCCAACCCTGTGCGGGCGATTGACGGCCTGGGTCCGCGCGACTTCCTGCTCCAGCTGGCTGGAAAGGGGCCGCGGCGGCTTTATACCTATGACGAAAATGCCCTGAATCTTGCAGGCGGCTATTGCGTGGCTTCGACCAAGCCGGGTCATGGAAAGCTGAACAAATTCTACACGGCATTCCTCCGGAAGGCCGGCTGCGGAGCCTGGGATTTCGAGCCGCTTCCCGGAGACCTGGCGGTGAACCGGGCCGAGGGACTTCTGGCGGTGCCATCATTGAAAGATCACGAAACGTATCCTGCAATACTTCTCAGCGGTGAATGGGAGGCGGTGCCAGCACTCCGTCCGCTTGTCGACGGTACGCCTGTTGTCCGCGGGGCGGACGGCGTCTTCTCCAACGTTCCTCCCGGGATATACAGTCTTCGGGAGAGTGCAAAAACATAACACCCGCTGTTGCCAATTGCCGGCAGAGCTGATTGCTTAAGGGCCCGCAAAAAAATAACTTGGGCATTTGACGGGAGATACAGGCGGTAAATATTCACTGAACCATGTTCGTTCAGTGAATCTTTACATCTAATAAAACGCGAAATAAACAGTTTGTACGGATTTAGTAAACGACATAGTTTACTGAATACGTACGGGCTGGCG
>JBAQUG010000213.1:0-9257 GCA_049297395.1 Victivallales bacterium
GCTTTGTTTCGCGAAATTCATTTCGCGGAAATTCTCCGGGACGGAATAAATTCCGTCGTTAAAGGCGGCGATAAATCGCCGCACTCCATGTGATTCGCTTTGCTCATCAAAAGGCATTTAAAGGTGCTTTCTGCGTTAAATTAAACACAGGCAAGATGCCTGTGCTACATTTACTTCCCCAGCATTCCCGCGCCGAACCCGGAGGCGTCCTTGTTGCTGTAGGCGCCGCCGAACAGGAATATCTGGCTCTTGCGCCCCACCACACCTGCGGGCGGTCCGTCGACACCGACGTCAAACCCGATTGAATCGGGTGTCTTCGCCGTTGAGTCAACTGCGGTCCACGGTACGAAAATACCGACCCAGTATGACTTGGCGTCCGCTGCTCCGCCGACAGTTTCGACTCCTTTGAAAGGTACGGGAGTGTTGCCGGCGGTCCACAGCTCCACCTTGTCGGTATCGTTGAAAGCAGGCTTGGCTACGATTTGCGTTACACCCTTATCATAGGCGGCAGTGCCCAATCCCTTGCTTGGGGATCTGAAATCGAAGAACCACTCCAGGCACGAACCCTCGACGCCGGGCCACATTTTAAGCGGACCCCTGTTCTTGTCATGGACTGTTATGCGCGCGAAAAATCCCTTGTCGTTGTATCCTGTTGCGACTTTCGCAGAAAACTCCTCCGGCCCTTTCCAATACCGTTCTTCCTGGAGGGAAGTCAGCTCGGGTGGGCGGCCAAGCGCGACCTGTTCCGGCCTGTCGATTGCCATTTCCCCGTCCTTCGGCTTCCAGTCCTTGATGTCCTTCAGCGAAAACTCGCCGGGAAGCTTTTCCGCAGTGAAGCTTGGGCGCACGTCGATCTCAATTGGGAACACGAACGGGCTCCCGTCAGGAAGCTTTGTCGCCGCCTCAATCAGATGAATTCCTTTCGCCATCCCCTGGGTTGGAGTGCATACGGTTTCAACCTTGCACCTTGCGCCGGGCTCAATGGCGAATTCGACTTTTGCCGGCGTGATCGGCATTTTCTCCGCACTTGCAAATTCAATCGCACCCGTCCACTTCGCTTCAAAGCGGTTGACGAGAGTGAATGAGATCTTCCGCTCGCCTGCTCCGCCAGGAGTCCTCTCGAAAGCGATCACCGGTGACGGGGATAGTGTCAATCCAGGTTTCTTCAAATGAAGATAGACGGGCTGGTCGTCAAGCTCGATCCGGTGGAGGAATCCGCTGTCGCCTTTTGCCGCAAGCGTCTTCTCCGCTCCGAAGAGGGAAACCATTCCTATTTCGGGGCATGACGAGCGCAGCATCGCCGTCCGGCGTCCACTGCCCGACCAGAGGACTGCCAATTGTCCTCCATCGGCTTTTTCAAAGATTGTGCCGATGATGCCGTCCTGGTCGACCGGCGTGGATTTCTCCGTAATGACTCCCTCCATCTGCGTCATCGCAACTGCGCATGCAAGGGTATATAGGGAAGGGGTCATAGTACCATCCTTGACCCTGGCGAAGATGTTGAAACAGCCTTCCCCGGTCTCACCCCACCATGTTTTCCCCTTCCCAATGAGTGGATCCCATCCAAAAAAGAAAAACCTTCCGGCTCCGGCGGCAAAATTGAAAGTTATATTCTGGACCATGGACTTGGCGGCGACTTTCTCTTCAAGCGCATAACTCGGCCAGCCTGTCGGCACCTGCAGGGGCTGGATACACTGTTTGACTAGCTCGGCCAGGCGTTCCGGGCGGATGGGCTGATCTGCAACTTCGCGCAGGGCTGCGTACACTCCCGTCTCGGAGTTCATTACCGGGAGTTTGCGCCCGCTGGCGGTGATTACATCATTGGCGCGTTTCAGCATCCCCGGAAGACCCGCATCGCCGGGGAGCTGCGGCGTGGTGTATGTGTGCCATGAAACACCGTCGAGCGAGGATCCGGCTCCGGCGGCGAAAACGTCGCGCATGTAGTCAACGAACAGGCTGGTTCCGGAAATGCCAAACACCTTGGCTTTGGGATCGACGGCGTGGATCTCCTCGCATGCGGCCTTGACCACGTCGGCGTACTCCGCTGCCGGCTTCCCGGCGTAGGAAATGGTGTTCGACTCATTGTCCAGCTCGTAGATATCCACCTTGCCCTTGTAGTGTTCCGCAGCAGCTTTGACGAACTGGCGGTAGCGCATGAAGTTAGGGCGTCCTCCGGCTATGCCCCACGGATATGTCTTGTTCATGTAGGCGGCATCATATTCCTTTTCACGCATCCATGGGAAATATGGAACGGAAAGAAGACAGACAAAAGTCTTCCTCCCTTCCCTGATGGACAAGTCGACCCTCGACTCCCAGTTCCATTCCGCCGGCGGCGTGTCCGGATTCAATCCAGGCTTGCCTGGCTCATCAGGCACCCACATAGGGCCGACGATGTAGCCCCAGTTGGCGTACATGTGCCGCCAGTGCGCCGGCAGGGCGTCGGGCCAGGAACCGAGCGTGCTGACGCCGAAGGAGTGGAATCCGAACTTTGGGGGGCCCGCAGGTTCATCCCTTCTTTTCGCGAAGAGGAAATTCCTCAAGGCATCCCTTTCGTCCATCCCGGCACCTTCGACCTGTGTCGAAAGATGGTAGACATCGGTGTCAAGTCCGAAAGGAAGCCTGATCGGAGTTTCAATGGATGAACTGGCTGGAGCCTGGATTTCCTGATACCAGTCGCCGGCATGGTTCCGGACCTCGCTTTTCAATGAGAAGTGCAGGGTGACCTTGCGTTCCGTGCCTGATGCGTTGCACAGCTGGATGAACGGGTAGTCGCGTTTAGAAGGATCCCTTGAAACGACCATCGCATCGAAACCGTGCAGCCTCAATGACACATCGTCGGACGAAGACCGGTACTCGCCTTTGGCGGCATAGCCGGACTCCCAGTCCAATTTCAGACTGCCATCCCCCTTCAACGCCAGTTCGTCAATATGATAGGTTGCCACGCTGAATCGTTTCGGATTGAAATTCGCAGGCAGCTTCAAGCTCAGTTCCGTGCCGTCAAACGATTTGATAGTCGCCTCTGCGGTGGTCCATCTCAAGTCAAGAGGCTTCCATTGATTTTCCGATGACGGACCCAGGGGGCTTTTTGCCAGTACCTTCTCTCCGTCCTTCAGGATCAGCCCGATCTTCCTGCCCTCCGAAGCCGGAGCTATGACAACGCTGAGTGACACATTTCCATCCACCAGGGACAGGACGGTCTTTGTGAGCCGCCGCAGGTTGTCGCGAATGAAGAAGGATGCCGATCCTCCGTTTTTGAAATCAACTAGAGGCGCGAACTGGTATGCGAACATTGTCTCCGCATCCATGCTTTTGCCAATGGCGCCCTTTCCGTCAGGTGCAATCGTCGGCTGCCGTGGATTGGCGATATTGTCCGGATATGCCACGATTCCCTTTTCCACGGGGTTGACGGCTCCAGCATCAGATCCGTTTGAAAGACATCCAAAGGCCACTGTGAGCGCTGCCGCCAAGGACAAGATTCCGTGCCCTGTTTTCGATTTCATCATGAACGCCTCCACTTATAATTTAATTGGTTAATGTTCTTTAGGTTGTTCACTGACCACCATATCGGTGCAATAAAAGTCTGCTGTTCCCTTCACGCCATTGGACATGACGGAGAAGCCAAAACTGACGGTCTGTGTGCCGGCTGGAGTGAAAAATTTACCACTGTAGGAGCCCCAGTCGCCGGTGGGCGCGGCATCCATGTTGCCGATGGGTTGCCAGCCCAGCCACGCGCCAGGGGCTCCCCAAAAGACAACGCTTCCAGCTCCATTGCACCATTGTGTCTTTCCATCAACCTTCCCCTTGAGACGAAATGAAACGGCATAGCCAGTTTTGTCCTTTGCGGGAAAGGTCTGTGCCCAGCCGACTTGGGCCTGGGCTTCACAGGATACGGAAATCGAGAGAGCTCGCCTACCATCAATTTCTTTTATGCCCCCTCTGATTTTGGCGGCATCGGCATCGGTAGCATTTTTCAATTCCCTTGAAAATTTCCATTCCGGAACTGTTTCACCTTCGCCCTGTGCGAGGTCGGGGTTGCGAAGAAGGTTTGAAACTGCTGCGCCGGCTCCACCCATGAGATAATAGCGCCCGAAATTGGAGGTGTCGTTGTGGTTTTCGGAGGTGCCGTGCAGCGCCATCTGCGTCTTGCGCGTCATCGCCGCTTCACCAGCATCGTCGAAGACAAAGTCCATGCCGAAGCGAGCACCGGCCACGAGTTTGAAAGGCGCCTTTTCCCGGGGACGGATGCGCCCCTCCATCACATATCCAGTGGAAATTCGTTTGCCGACAATCTCGATCTCGATTGAATCGCCGTAACGCGCGAAGCTCTTGAATAGACAGGCCTTGGCCGTGTCCTCCACCGAAGGCACGACGATGACCTGTTCAGCTCCGAAGGAATAGACCGGAGTTTGCTCCTTGAGAGGACGCCCATCGAAGAATAATTCCAGAGCGTCCTGATGAAAGGCCTGTTCAACCTTGTCTGGTGAAACAGTCTTGATGTTGTCATCAGTGACGGTGATGAAGAAGTAGATGCCGTCATTAGGGCGCCAGGCGGTCTTTGCGGCAAACGAAAGATCCTTGGATCCCTGCCAGGCATTGGCGTCATAGTACCCCACCGGTGGCCGCCCGATGACCACATGCGTTGCGGTATCAGCTGTTTCCTCAGGGATGCCCTGCCATTCCGATGGATCGCCATCAAGGTTGATGGTTTGAGTCGCCATAGGAACGCCTTGGGCAACCCCTTCGGAGGCAAACGGATATTCCATGCTGGTAATTTCCCTGCCCTGCTGGACAAGACGGACGATCAAAGTCTGATTTCCGCGCGGCAGCGCGCCGGCCTCCATGTGGAAGGGCACATCCTTTTGCAAGCCGGGCGACAAGGTGATGTCTTTTTCCAAGGATACGGTCGAATTTTCGGAGGTGATTTCCAACTGCCCCGTCATCGGCATGGTGAACAGATTGGTAACGGAAAGCAGACCTTCCACCCTGCTGCCGGGGCTGATCAAATTCGGAAAGTTTTTGATGGTGAGAAAGGGGGCTTCGCGCAAGTCCTCAGGAACATTGAAAATGTAGATGGGTTCCATGCCGAAGGAAACCGTGAGAAGGTTGTCCTTCGCCTCCCATGTCAGAGGGTTTCCAAGGAAGTCCATACCCAGGTAGACGCCGTTCTTCTTGACGGCAAAGCATCGGGTGGCGGGGACATCCGCAAACAAGGCGGCCGTCTTCCTGCCGTCGAGCGCCGTGACCAGCACTCCGACCGTGGTGGAGGAGGAAATAGGGATCAACTGAGCGGATTTCATCGGGGTGAGCACCGAAGCCAGGGCCGCGTAGGCGATGCCTTTTTCGCTGGGACAGCCATCGGAACCGCTGCCGCGGGGATGGAATTCAGAAGCGCCCATCAGAACGAACCAGCGTTTCGCTCCGAGAGCGCAGTCCAACAGGATGGACTGCGTCTGCCAGCATGCGCCGACATGCTCGGTCGCCAGAGTAATGGCGTTGGCCGACACGAGCGTGTGTCCGTTTTCCTGCCTGGAGCGCAATGGATATTTTTTCAGCAGCTCCGCATCGGTGAGAGAGCGTCCATTGACACGGTGAGGCTGTTCGATACCGCTTTCGGTGTTCCATATGGGAATCTCATCGCCCGTTTTTCCAGGGTGCCTGATCATGGCGGCACGTGTGCGTTCGATCTTGTGATCACGTTTCCAGGCGCTGACTGGCGATGAGCCAATGTAATTATGGAACGAGAGGATGTCGAAGTACCCGCCACCTCCGGCCGCCAGCACATTCTCCGTCCATTCGGGATACGTGGTGACGCCGCAGAGGCCGACAATCTTGGCTTTGGGATCGACTTCGCGGATTACGCGATGAGCGCTTTTCAGCAGGGCGACATATAGCTCCGGGCTGATGCGATTGCCAAAGGAATTGGCATTGGGCTCATTGAGGATTTCCCAGTACTTCACCCGGTCCTTGTAGCGCTCAACCAACGGGCGCACCCAGTTCTCCCACTCCTTGGGATCGGTCAGCACTTTTTTCAGGTCCACCTGCCCCATGTCGAAGCGGGGGCTTATGCAAAACAGGACATCCGGCCCCCAGTTCAGGGCAAACTTGACATCGCGATCAGAAAACTCAAATCCGGGTCCGCCATTCGGGAGATTTGGACACCATGGTATGAGACGTACGCAGCGTCCACCGAGCGCTGGCTCGACGTTGCCGGCCAGGGGGGACGATGCGGGGCGTTCGCCTATCGGCACAACGCGCACTACTGCTGCAGCCGGATAGCTTTTTTTCAAGACTACGGCTCCCGTGGAATCTTTCAGCACGACATCGATCTGATACAGGCCGCAAGTTTCCGGGAAGGGAAGTTCCCAGACCAGACGGGCATCCTCCTTACCGGAGAGAGCCAGATTCTTCTTGCCCGTAAAAATAGATTTCTGATCGGCATCACGAATCGTCACATCCACTGTGAGCGGTGCTGGAAGCTTGACGTCCGCCGGCACGATGATCGTCAGCGGCAGCGCTTCTCCGGCTGGGAAGTATCCGTTGTACTTCAGCGGAAACTCCATCGTGATCCCGGCCAGCATGGTCTGCCGCTCCAACAAGGCGCGATGGGCCTGTTCCTGTTCAACAGCGGATTCCTTGGGACGTCCGCTCTCGTAATGGGCACGGATTTCATCCACCGCCAGCACGCGGTCATAGATCGCCATTTCATCACAGTCGAAACGCAGGGTGTTGTCCGGTTGGCGGATCGAACCGATCTTCAGGCCTCCATCGTGTTCTTCGGGATTGGCCGCGTAATGCCCTGTTGGCCCCGGTGTTTGGTGGAAATCGGAGCTGAATTCCTTTGTGCCCGCCAATTCCCCATCTACATAGAGGCGCAACGCGCGGCGATCAATCACGGCAACGAGATGATGCCAGACATGTCCAGTCAGTGGCTTGACGCTCAGATCCACGTCGCCTCCATCACCTGCGGGCCGTCCAATCCGCAGGCCGGTGACGTCCGAGGTCGCCGTCATGAACCAGCCATCGCCGAACCCCTGGCCGACAGAGAACAAGCAGGCCGCAGTCTTGTCGCCTAGGTTGCTGTGAGTGCGAATCCAGGTTTCGAGAGTCAGCACGCCACTGGCCGTTCTGTAAAAGAGCGACCGAAGCACACTGTTGGGCGCGGAACCGAAACTGAGCGCGGGCTTTTCAGGAAATCGTCCCGCAGTCCACTGCGCAAAATCGTTATTCCGATTAGAGAAGTAGCTGAGAGACGGATTGTAGTATGGCTCTCGAACGGAAATGAGCAATGAACCAGCATGCTCGCCAGCAAGATTGCGCACTTCATCACCCGGCTCTTCGAAGGTGTAATATCGAACCAATGACTTGTCCTGTGCCAGCCGGTCACGGAATTGTTGCCAGTCAGCATAGAGGCTGCCATTTGCATCGGCGCCATGGCTCCATTCGGTCAAGGAGAGAAAGAGGACCAGCGAAATGAGAAGTAAACAAGTTCGTTTCATGGAGATTCTCCTGAACTGCGGGGTGAATAACTTGATCGTATAGGAAATTGTATTTACGGATCGCTGGCAACCTGCCGGCATCTTAAGAGCCACCAAGTTGGTGGCGTTCCTTAAAGAGTCCCGGCGGTAGCCGGTTAAGTCCAATGATTTTTTTAGCATTGAATTCCTTATTCCTTGGTCTTAGGTTCCGATTTAGTGTCGACATTAGCCTCAGCCGCAATTGTCTTCAGTCCGGCATTCTTCCACACCTCTCCCTTGCCGTCGTTCTTGAGGAGATCGTCCAGATAAGGACGCATGGCGTCAACCCAGATGCGATAGCCTTTTTCGCTGGGGTGAAGGCCATCCTTGAGCTTTTCCTTGGAGATGCTTTTATCCGGCTCGATGAAACGGTCGCCGATGTCGAGGAAGAAAACCTGCTTCCCGTCATGTAGTTTGCTGATGATGGCATTGGTTGCCTGTGCCTTTACCGTACCGACGTGGCTTGTGGAGAAGCAGGGGAAAATCCCGAGAAGGAGTATTTTAGTATCGGGCAGTTTGGTTTTTACACAGTTCACGATCGTCGTGATTCCCTTGGCGACATCCTCAGGGGAATCGGGAGAAGCATACAGGTTGTTGATTCCGATGAGGATGACAACGACCTTTGGATTTATTCCATCCAGCTCGCCACCCTCGGTGATGCGCCAGAGGACGTGTTGCGTCCCATCAGCAGGCACTGCATAGACGAAGGCGTTCAACGGAGCGCAGTATTCATTCCAAACCTTCGCTCCGTCGATAAACTGGAACTGGTGGGAGATTGAATCTCCGAGGAACACCACCTGCAGGTTGGGCGTCCTGCATTTCAAGATGGTCTTGTGTTGATCCAAGGCCCAGTTTTCAGTCCGCTGGGCTGGGATGCAGGTCCTTGCTTCGGTCTTTGGAATACCGTATTTCGCCCAAGGCCAGTCAGCGGTGTCTACCTTTGCCTCCTGTGCGAAGATTGAAGAGAGCGTTGCGAAACTTGCCACAATAGTCAGAAGTTTACAGATTTTTTGTTGCATGCCATTTCCCTTTTCAGTTTTTATTATTTGCCTGCGCTACTTTTCCGAGCCATCATAGGTGAACGCCATGTTAGAGTTCCAGGAGCCTGATGGTTTAGTAGCGAAAAATTCGGCGGCGCCTAGAGAATCTACATGTCCATCTACAAACCAGCAGTTTGCATGGCGGGAATGCCGCAAATGGGCGGTGCCACCCCAGGCGCACGATGCGGATTCGCTTTCGGCCCATACGTAGAACGGCATCAGATCTCCGTAGGCTTTGCCAATGCAATCAACCATGTACGGCGCTTTAGAGTAGATGCTGTCATACTTTATCATCCAGTTGTCGGCAATCTTTTCGCCAGGATAAATGCTCGTAAAGCGATAGCCATAAGTGGTGAACGTTGACGCCCGATTGCCATTCACGGGAAACCATGTATTCCAGTATGGGAAAATTTTGTCCGGAGGCGGGAAGCTCGGACAGGAGAAAATGTTGTTCAGCGGGAGCGTCCGTCCACCACCGTAGCCAAGATTGTCTATTGCAATGTTTGAAGTATAACCGAGGCTCATTTGCCTCGACCCCATAGTATAGGAGCTCTCTGGCACCAGAGTAGTGCCCAGATGCCCCACGGCGGCGCAGAGAAGCCAGCCGTTGAAATCTGTGGCATAGTAAATCTCGCCGGTGCCGCATGTGCGGAGATTGTTCTTGCATATTATGCTCTCAGCCTGTTGCTTGGCGCTTTTAAGG
>JBAQUG010000214.1:0-3708 GCA_049297395.1 Victivallales bacterium
GTGAATATGTTGGAGGTGTATTTTTCCTGAATGTAGCTCGGCGCAACACGCCGAAGCGTCCTCTTCTCCACCCTCGGGATGGTATCCCGAGCTACCTATTTTGAATTCATCTTTAGCTTATATTTTCTTGAAATATAAATTATTACTTGTCCGGATCTACATCAATCACATCTTCGGACATGGAGACCAGTTCGGAAGGAAGGGATTTACTCGTCTTGGCGCCAAGCTCCTTGAGTCTTTCGGCCCTGGACATGAGATTTCCTTTCCCTTCGGAAAGCTTGCCTTTTGCTTCATCATAAGTCTTATGGAGCGAATCAATTTTCCTGCCAATCTCAGTGAGATCGACGGCGAACCCGGCCAGCTTGTCATAGAGGCGTCCAGCTTCTTCGGCTATTCTCAGGGAGTTCTGGTTCTGACGTTCATACCTCCATACTGTGAACACTATTTTCAAGGCCGCAAGAAGCGTCATCGGCGTCACTATGATAATGTTCTTCTCAAAAGCCTCGGAAAACAGGGACTTGTCATATTGAAGCGCTACCGCGCAGGCATGCTCGATCGGCATGAACATCATCACGAATTCCGGACTCTGGAGCCCTTTGAGGTCCTGATAATTCTTCTCATGAAGTTCCTTCAGGTGCTTTCTGACCGACGCAGTGTGTTCGGAGAGCCTTGACGCCTTCTCCTTGTCGTCGGCAGCCGAACAGTAAAGCTCGTAGGCAGTAAGGGAGACTTTCGAATCGATTATAAGGTGCTTGTTCTGGGGAAGATGGATGACTACATCCGGACGGAGCCTGTTGCCTTCCTCGGAAGTACGGCTTTCCTGGACCTCGAATTCCTGCCCCTTCTTGAGCCCAGAATCCTCAAGGAGCCTTTCAAGTACCAGCTCACCCCAGCTGCCCTGCACCTTTGATTCGCCTTTCAGGGCTTTTGTAAGATTTGATGCGGCCTCGCTCATCAGGTCGTTGCGGACGCAGAGCTTCTCAATCTCGCCTTTGAGGGCGTGGCGTTCCTTCGCCTCCTGTCCGTAGGAATCCGAGACCTTCTTCTCAAAATCCTTTATCTTCTCACCGAGCGGCTTCAGCAGGGCGTCAAGCCCCTCCTTGTTTTTCTCTGAGAACTTCCTGCTCTTGTCATCGAATATCTCATTGGCAATGTTCTTGAATGCAGCTGTCAGATTCTCCTTCGCCTCGTTGAGGAGCTTGATCTTCTCCTCGGTCTGCTGGTGTTCCTTCTGGAGGGTAGTTTCGAGGATTGAAAGATTCTTCTCAAGCTGGAGCTTCTCATTCTCAAGTTCCGCCCGCTTCCTGTCGGCCTTTTCGAGGTCAATCTTAAGCGAACTTATATTCCCTTCAAGGGATTTTATCCTTTCCTCGAGGGTGGCAAGATTCTTGACGGAGTCGGATTGCGCCTGGACGGCAAAATGCTGGCTCTTCAGCCTGAAAAACGCCCACGCGATCCCTGCGCCGATCAGGGCGCTCAGCAAGGATATTACAAATATTGTGAAAGGGGACATCAAAGACCTCGCAATAATGATTCCGAACTTCGAACATTCAACATCGGACTTTGAACATCGAATCTACCGTAATTTTATTTTTATTCAAATTATAAGCCGCATACCGGGACATTTTATGTCCTGCCGGGAAATATTCTGCATATTACGCTTCAATAAATTTATCGTAATGATAGATTAACAGTAATGGACAATGTTGACAGAATGGACAATATGGACAAATGCACTGGACATGAATCTCTGATTCCCACGCACGGCGGATTCCGCAAGCTTAAAAGCTTCCAGATTTCACAGCTGGCTTATGATGTCACAGTTAGATTCTGTGACAGATATATCGACAAGCGCAGCCGAACCCATGATCAGATGGTACAAGCTGCGAGAAGCGGTGTTCAGAATATCGCCGAAGGCAGCCTGGCTTCGGCTACTTCCAAGAAGACCGAACTGAAACTGACCAATGTCGCAAAAGCAAGCCTGGGAGAACTTCAGTTGGATCTTGAGGATTTTCTAAGGCAAAGGAAACTGGCTCTCTGGGAAAAGGACGATCCTCTGCGTGCGGAGTTGATCGCCCGTCGCTGCAAAATGGCAGATGAGGTAGCGGAATGGGTGCGGGAAGTGCATGACAGGAGTAGACATAATGGACAATATGGACAGAATAAAACGTCCACAAAGTCCATTAAGACCAACACCTATCCCGAAATCGCCGCCAACGCCGCCTTAGTCCTTGTCACGGTTGCAATCAGTCTCCTAGACCGCCAGATCAGCTCTCTGGCTAATGATTTTGAAAACGAAGGTGGATTTACCGAGCGGCTCTACCGCATAAGAAAAAACAGAAGGGATAACTCCTGAATTCAATGAAAATATTCTCAACAGCCATCTCCATTCTTCTATTCCTCCTCTGCTCCTGTGAAAAGAGGGAGAGCTCCGCACAGAAGGAATCCGGGCGCACCCTGTACACTAATGCCGGGGGGAAGATAAACACCCTCGACCCGGCCCTCGCCTCGGACTACACGAGTTCCATCATGGTCATGAGCTTCTATGACACTCTTCTACAGTACGACTATGTAGAACGCCCGTACAAGCTGATTCCTTCAATGCTTGAAGCGATGCCGGAAATAAGCGCCGACTGCCTACACTATAAATTCAAATTGAGGAACGACCTCTATTTCCAGGAGAATCCATGTTTTAAAGACGAGCAGGACCGCAAAGTCACTTCAAAGGATGTCGTGTTCTCATTTTTGAGGCTCGCGGATGCCCGAGTGCACTCAAGCGGATTCTGGCTATGGCGGGGAAAGGTCAAAGGCATCGACGATTTCTATGCGAAAAGTTCGGACCTCAACCCGGGCGACATGTCGATTTATGATACGGGCTGCGAGGGATTCGAGATAATAGATGATGCGAATTTCGCAATCCATATGACCAAAGCGGATCCGCGACTTCTCTACACACTCGCTATGTCATATGCCGCAGTTGTCTCCAGGAAAGCGACCGTCTCATACGGAAACTCCCTGGCGGAGGTGACCGCAGGTTCAGGACCGTTCAAACTGACTGAATGGCAGAAGGACTACAAGATAATCCTCGTGAAAAATCCAAACTTCCGGAAGGAATTCTTCCCGCAGGCACAGAATTCCGCCGACAGGACGCGCCAGCTCCCACTGCTTGATAAAATTGTCTGCTATCTTGTGAAACAGCCGATATCAAGCTGGCTTCTATTCCTGCAGGGCGAACTGGATCTGAGCTCCCTCGACAAGGACAACTTCGAGGCTGTAACTTCCGGAAGCGGGGAAATCATTCCAGCTCTCCGTGAGAGAGGAATCAATCTCATGCGGATGCCTGATTTCCAGGTCAATTACATCGGCTTCAGTTTTTCAGATCCGCTGCTTTCACAGAATCTTGAACTGCGGAAGGCCATAAGCCTCGCGTATAATGTCGACATAAGGGTGAAATACTCCAACAACTCCCTTGTCCCGGCAAACGGTCCAATTCCTCCTGGAGTCCCAGGCTATGATAATAAATTCGTAAATCCATATGGTCAATTTGATCTTGAGAAGGCCAAGGCACATCTCGCAAAGGCCGGATTTCCGGAAGGAATAAATCCTGCAACTGGAAAGCCGCTTGAACTTTCATTCGACCTTGGAGACACCTCCCCTTTCTACCGCCAGCTGGCCGAACTTATGAAGGATGACATGAAGAAGATCGGC
>JBAQUG010000215.1:0-21879 GCA_049297395.1 Victivallales bacterium
ACAAAAGGATGTTATAAATGACCTCAAATCTGAAAGCAGGAACGGCGGCGGCTATTGCCGTATTGGCGCTGTTCTTTTTAACAGCAGCCCCATGGACGGTGTTCCAGCTGGATGTATCGGCGGCTGAGTCTGCCGACAATCTAATTGACCCTGACTTCACCCACTGGGATCAAACTCCGGGGTGGCGTCACTACGAAAGCCAGAACCTCAAGGACGGTGGATTCAAAATCAGAAGAGAGAAAGAGATTCTGAGCCTCTATCTTCCCGAGGTACAGGAAGCAGCCCAATGCGTGTTTTTCCAAATTATTCCCCTCTCTCCAAAAACAGAATATCTCGTGTCAGTGAATATTGTCTCGGACAAGGGTGGCGAATTCAGCTTAGTCTACATCCAAAACGGATCCCCTTTTAAGACATCCTGGTCGAAATCGTTCATGCTTGTCCCCGGGGAAAACCGCATCCGCTCGTATTTCACGCTCGACAAGATCGAAGAGGGAAGCAGCAGCATCCGTTTCATTTTGGACAAGCTCCGTGGAAATGTGCAGCTGTCCGATCCTATGCTGCTTCCAGTGACGGAAAGCAAGGAACTGCTGGAGCAGAAGCTGCAACAGCAGGTGATACCTGCCGCCGTCTCGGCGCAACTTCCTGAAACGCTTGTGCCTGCCGCATGCCCGGGCAACAGGCACGACGCCATCAACGTACGCGTAAAGCAGGGGAATGTCGATCTTATCTTCATCGGCGACTCCATTACCGAGCAGTGGAAATACAAAGGTCCCGGCGTAACATCTCTCGGGCCGCAGGGCAACGATGGCGGACAGGAAACAGATGAGGGAAGGATGTGGAAAGGTTCCGTATGGGACAAGTTCTACGGAAAGCGCAACGCCGTGAACATGGGGATCGGCGGCCAGCGGACGCAGCAGATCCTCTGGCGCATGATGAACGGAAACCTGGATGGAATCTCTCCCAAACTGGCCGTAGTCATGGCCGGCGGCAATAACCTCCTATCGAACACGGAAGAGGAAATCGCAGCAGGTGAAAAGGCAATTGTCGAGAAGTTGCGTGAAAAGCTGCCGGACACTAAAATCCTCCTTCTTGCATACTTCCCCAGAGGGATGAACAAGACCGACGCCATACGGATAAAGAACGACAAGGTCAACGAAATAGTTTCCAGGCTGGCAGACAACACCAATGTCTTTTATCTGGACATCGGCAGCAAGTTCCTTAATGACGACGGAACACACAATTCCGCCGCGTTCGAAAAGGATGATGTCCACTTAAGCGGCGTCGGCTATGAAATATGGGCGAACGCCATCGAACCCACAGTTGTGAAGCTCATGGGGGAAAAGTAAACAGCCGCCGCCCCCGTTAAGAGTTATGGTGGTCAAGCTGAGATGGATTTTTGATTTATGAGCGTGGTAACGCTCCGTGGAGTGCGGTGATTCATCACCGCCTTGTTTCGCGAAATTTATTTCGCGGCATTTAGATGGGACGGAATAAATTCCGTAATTAAAGGCGGCAATAAATTGCCGCACTCCATGTGCGAATTTTGCAATTCGCAGAAGATGAAGTTCGAATTTTGACGCTGAGTATCTTTTAGACATGTAAATTTCAATTTTCTACATAAATAAAGGATGAACAAGATGCAAATCAACCGGAAAATCAGACGTGTGTGCGAAAATGTTTTATCTTTATTGTTCCTTTTCCTGCTAATCTCATGGTCGCCCCTCTGCATGAAATCATTGGCGGCGGAAGGCAATCTGATCGACGGGAACTTTTCACGATGGGATCAAGCGCCTGGATGGAAGTATTCCACGAGCCAGAACCTGAAGGACAAGGGATTCAAGGCCAGCCCGTCAACGCTGCTGAAGCTGTACATGCCCGAAGTCCAGGGTGTTTCCGAATGCACGTTCTTCCAGAATATTCCTCTGTCACAGGGAAGGGAATATTTCGTGTCGATACAGGTCAATGTCGAATCCGAAGGCAAATTCGACATATACTACATTCAAAACGTGGCCCCCTATAAGACGGCGTGGTCGAAATCATTCGCCCTTGCCCCCGGGGAAAACCGCATCAACGCCTGTTTCACGCCCGACAAGATCGAAGACGGGGGCAGCAGCATCCGTTTCAAATTGAGCAATGTCAGCGGAACTGCGCTTGTTTCTGATCCGCTGCTGACAGCAACGGCAGGAAACAAGGAATTCCTTGAACAAAGGATTGGACGCAAAGCAAAATCCATAAGTCTCGATTTCAGGGATGGGACGGGCGGTCCGGCAATGATACAGCCTGCGACATCCGCAAATATTCTTCCGGACGAATCGCTATGGGCTCCCTTTAACTGCGTCTACGAGAAAAATACCTGGTCTGGAAAGATCCCTGAATCATGGCCGCAGGCCTACAAGGAAGGTGATCCGGCAAATTGGAAGAAACTCTGGATAAAAAAGAATTTCAAGCTGCCCGAAGACTGGAAGGACTCCATCGTCGAAATCGACATGGAAGTCAACACAAAAGCTGAAATTTTCCTGAACGGGCGTAAAGCCGGAGAAATCAGCTGGCCCAATGACAGCCTGTTCCTGATGCCGGACCAGTTCAAAAGCGGAAACGCGGAAAACAGCCTGACAGTTTTCATGGACAGTTCGCTGCCTCCGGATCCGGTGCTTGGAGCCATCCTCGACGGAGATAAGACGACAATTGGCGCCCCGTCCATCAGGGATTGCCTGCTGATCAGGAAAGATCCTGACATGGCTGTGAAAGATATGTTCATACGGACATCTGTCAGACAGAAGCAGCTTAACGTCAGGCTCAACACGTTCCTGCCGTCCGGACCGGTGAAAGTCATCCCGGAATTCGTCGTCTATGACAATTCCGACGGCACGTCTGTCTTTTCCAAAAAGTGTCCCGAGCAGGATCTGAAGGACGGATGGAACGAATTTACACTGGACTGGATAGCGCCAAAGCTCTGGGATGTCGGCATGCCAAACATGTATCATCTCTCATTGAATCTCCACGCCTCTGACGGGAAATTGATCGCCGCCCCGCCGCTTGAGAGGTTCGGTTTCAGGGAATTTGAGATCATCGGAAAGGAGATAATATTGAATGGGCGCATCCTCCGCCTGGCAATGGGATCCTTCCCTATTTGCGGGAACAACCGGGAGCTTTTCAAGGGCATGCTGTCATGCGGCTACAACATGTATTTCGATCCGGTATCTGTTCCCGGAGTATACAACCATAAGCTGTACCGCCGTGCCGGGCTCATTGAATATGGACAGATCCCAAATACGGAAGCCTGCAATGAAACCGGTGTAGTTCTCTTCGCATCGGCGCCTCCTGTTTCCCCTCTTTATGAAAAACCGGAGGCATTGGTTCCCGACGGCAGGATTCAGCAGCTGCTGCAGCACCATTTCTACCGGTACGTCCGCAAACTCTACAACTCGCCAAGCATTATCGCCTGGAACGTCGATTACAGCCGATGGTACTGGGGGAATCCTTTAATCTCACCCGAAATATTCGGAAAATCCGAACAGCCGGCCACACTGGGCGGTTGGAAGAGTTCCTCATGCTGGAAAAAAATCACACAGTCGATGAGGCAGATGGATCCGACACGCTTCTTTGTCGGGCACAACAATGACGCAGGCGACATTGCCGCACCGTTCATCTACATGAACTGGATGCCGGAACAGGAATATATGGAATTTCTTTCAGACTGGAAGAAAAATCCAGGCAAGCCTGTCATGGGTTCCGAATGCGGGACACCTCTGTTCGGCGGCGATTATCTGCGCAGGACCATCATCAAGGATCCGCTGGTGACCGAATACACGGCAATGCGGATCGGCGATCTCGCATACGAAATGGAGTCCGACGCATACACTGAAACCATTGACAAGTACGCAGAGAGCTTCAAACAGGGCAATTATAATACAGGATGGGATCAATTTAAAAAGGAAATCGAAAGCCGGCGCGACAAGTTGTTCCCCGCCGGCGGGTATTTGCTTTTCCCGTCAGAGACCCTGTCTGGAACGGCGTTGCTTCAGGTTTCCGCCAGTTCGCTGGATGTCTACCGCTACTGGCGGGCAGATGGGGCCAATGGCGGCATAACCAACTGGATCCCCATAGGACAGATGTTCTACACAAAGACAAAGCCCAAGGAGTCGCAGGACAAGTTCAATTCATTTTTAAGAGGAGGCGCTAAATTTTCCGAACTGCTCGAAATGAAGCCCCCGATACTTGAAAGACTTAAGGCCAATTACCAGCCGGTCATGGCGTTCATTGCCGGTTCCCCGGAAATTTACGACCGAGGGCATAACTACAATTCAGGCGACGAAATTGCAAAGCAGATCGTTCTTCTCTGCGACAGTCCCACCGGAACCCAGGTCACCTGTAAATGGACCGTAAAGCTGGACAACAAGACGCTGCTGGAAAAGGCAGTTCCGCTCAGCTTGACTTCGGGCTGCACTGAAAAAATCCCATTCAGCGTCAAACTGCCCAAATGCGCAGCCAAGCAGCGCGGATTGATTGAGATGTCCCTGATATCAGACAAGAATGACTTGATTTCAACCAACTCATTCAATTTTACTGTGTTCCCGGATATTCCTACGGTGACGGCAAAAGGTGGAGTTTATGTTTTCGCTCCAGGACAGGATACGGCAGACATGCTGAAAAAACTTAATGTCGCCTATGAATCGATTGAGCCGGGAGCCGTACCCGCAAAGGCAGGGACTATGATCATAGGATCAAAATGTCTGGAGAAATACGGAAGCCTGAAGAATCTGAAGCCATGGATCCAGTCCGGCAGCCGCCTGATAATCCTGGAACAGGACGGGAAATCTCTCGGGAAGCTGGGATTCAGGACGATAGATGCAAGATCGCGGCAGGTATTCATCCGTGACGCCTCCCATCCCCTGCTATCCGGGCTCGACAACGAGGACTTCACACTATGGCAGGGACATGGTACTTTGCTGCCGAAAACCGGAACGGAGCTGTCCGCATACATGCGAAGTCCGCACTGGGGCAACAGGGGGACGGTGTCATCAGTTTCAATTGAAACACCTCACAGCGGCCCATTCAAGCCCCTGATGCAATGTGAGTTCGATCTGAACTACAGCCCGTTACTGGAGATGCGCCATGGCAAGGGGGAAATATTATTCTGCCAGCTGGACATTTCCAAACGCGATGGAGGAAAGGAACCGCTTGCGGACATGATTCTCGGAGCTTTTGCAGGTTTGCCTCTCCCAGACAACTCATCCCGTCCGACTTTCTATCTGGGATCGCAGGCGGGATATGACAGCATCCGGCAGACAGGTCTGGCTGCAAGGAAGATCGATTCCATAAAAGATCTTCCATCGAACGCCCTGCTCGTCGTCGGTGAAAAAACAGAAATATCCGATGCACAGAGGAAGGAGTTGAAAGAGAAGGTGGATTCAGGATGCAATGCCCTTATTTTAGCACAGGAGAACTCTGTCGTTCCAGACTGTATCGATATTTCCGGAGAAAAAGAGAATAGATACTCCGCCCTGCGAACTTCGCAGGATTTCACAGATCCTGTTTTTAATGGGCTCGGACCGTCGGAAATGCATTGGAGGGCGAAATTTCCTGTCAATCCATTAAAAGGAAAGACGGTATCTTCTATTATACTTCCAAGCGGAGTTATCGGGAAAGGCATGCTCGGAAAAGGAACAGTTGTCCAGTACCAGGTGCCTCTGGAGGATGTCAAGTCAAAGGGAAAAGTCGCTGAATACACTTTATGGAAGCAGTACAGGCTCCTGTCCCAGCTCGGGTTCAACCTTGGCGGCGAATTTGAAGACCAGTTCGTCTACTGGGATGCCGACGGATGGTTCAAGGAGGAGTACGATATCCTTCAGACCTGGTTTGCGGTCGGTCCTTTTGACTGCAGGGATGCGCAGGACGGACTTGACCGGCAGTTCATCAAAAATGAATCCCTTCCGCACTGCTGGGGGAAGGTTACGGCGGTTGATCCGGAATGCAAGCTTGAATGGAAACAGTTTGACCGGACAGGATCAGAACTCTTTTTTGCGAAGATCGCAGGATTTCCCGTGGACAATGGGAAAAAGGTTGCGTACTTCGAAAACTTCTTCGAATCAGTCCAGCCTGGCAGGGGGATACTGCATCTTGAAGTCGACTGGTATGCGAAGGTCTGGCTCAACGGAAAGGAAATCATCCGTCTTGACCGCTCCCCTACTCCGGTAGGGCCTCCTGAAGTGGTCTTCCTCGGCAAGGACGAATATGAAGTGCCCCTGGAAAAAAAGAACAGGATAGTCGTCAAGGTAGTGTCCGGTTCGATGGGGCTGAGTCTTCATCGAGTAATGATAAAATCCAAGACCGACGGTGCGGCGGGGGGCGTGAAGTCCATGTATATAACCGCTCTCCGGGAAGGAGATCTGCCATACCTCCATTACCGCTGGTGACGCAGTTAAAGGGAATCTGAGTCATCCCACAGGATGACGGATGATTGGATTTTTTGATTTAATGAGGCAATTTCAAAATTGCCTCTTTTGAGCTGATTGCTTAAGTTGGTGTTCACGGCTTCAGCGTGTCCAAGATCTTGAATACCAAGACACACTAAAGTTGTGAACACCAACAAGAGATGTTCCACAAATAACCGTTTTTGGGAGTTTTGAAATCAGCTCTAATGTTTTGTGCATGTCTCCTTGATTTGCAACAATCCATTAATCCAATAATCCATAGGACGACAGTGAAAACAAATCATGCTAGGAAACAGTGTCATGGAAATAAGTTCTGATTATCATTGGATCAATCTGACTCCTGAGGATGGAAACTTCATGTTCGGATATTATGACCGCAATCCCTGGGATGAGAAATGTGAACTTCACCTTGCCTTGAAAATTCCGCAGCAGGAACGCCTTCCTCTTCCGGGGGAAAAAGCGGAGGTGGGATTTGTTGCCGTCGGCAATAGGAAATTCGTAAAAATAGCCGAAACCCGGGCCTGGTGCCACCAGCAGGGGGCAATGTCCTTGTGGCTCAAGCACATTGCCGGAGCATTCATCTTCAACGATTATCTGCCGGAAGATTGCAGTCTGTGCGCAAGAGTATTCAATATTGCCGGAAATGAAATTGGAGGATTGAGTTAAAATTTAAATTATAAGAGGAGGAGTATGATATGAGACAGTTGAAAAGGTTTGCAATAGCCGTATGCGCGGTGATCGTCGGGATGTACGGTGCATCCACCTACGGCCAGGAGAAGAAAACAGAGGAACTGAAGGTGGCGGAGATCTTCGGCAACAGCATGGTATTGCAGCGCGACATGGAGGTTCCTGTGTGGGGATGGGCGGAGAACGGGGAAACGATCACGGTCGAATTCAACGGATGCGTGAAGACAGCTGTGGCCGGCCAGGACGGCAGATGGACGCTCAAAATCGGACCCTTCGCAGCCGGCGGACCCTATTACATGAAGATCAAAGGAAAGGCCACGCGTACCATCAGCGATATCATGGTCGGAGAGGTCTGGCTCTGTTCCGGACAGTCGAACATGCAGTGGCCTCTGGAGAAAATGGAAAATGCCGAAGAAGAGATAGCCGGAGCCAATAATCCCAATATACGCATTGTAACAGTACGCGGAGGAGCTACGCTCGAACAGAAAAAAGATTTATCCCCGGAGTGGATATCGTGCAAGTGGACCCGATGCCACCCTTCTACTGCGAAAACATTTTCAGCTCCGGGCTATTTTTTCGGACGCGAGCTGTACAAGTCTTTGAATGTACCGATTGGGATCATCTCTACGGCAGAGGGTTCCAGCCCATTGCGCTCATGGATCAGCCCAGAAACCCAGAAAAGCAATCCCCTGTTCAAGGCAGTCCTGGAGGATTACTCCACCTACGCGGAGCGCAAGAAGCCGTATAACGCCTATCTGGAAGCATTGAAGAAGGCCAAGGCCGAAGGAACCAAGGAACCTCCGTTCCCAGGACATTTCGAGGCCTACGGCGATGGTCCGGGCATGTTCTATAATTCCAGGGTCTACCCGCTGGCTCCCTTCGCCATCAAAGGAGTTGTCTGGTGGCAGGGGGAGAACGAAGCGATGTACAAGCATGCGGACAGCTATAAGGATCTGTTCCCGATATTGATCGAAGATTGGCGCAGGCTGTGGGGTCAGGGAGATTTCCCCTTTCTGTTTGTCCAGCTGCAGCCGATCGGTTCACCCGCGAAGGATCCGGGTGAAAGCGACTGGGCGGAGGTACGCGATGGACAAAGGCGGACCCTCAAGGTGAAAAATACCGGCATGGTCGTCACGACGGACATATGCGATGCGGCGCTTCATCCAATCAGGAAGGCCGAACTGGGAAAACGTCTGGCGGCGGTTGCGCGGAGCATTGCCTACGGAGAAAAACTCGTCTGTTCCGGACCGATCTTCGACAAGGCGGAATTCAAGGACGGGAAAGCGTATCTCTCTTTTTCCAATGTTGGAGGCGGACTGGTCGCAAAAGGCGAAAGGCTGCTAGGCTTTTCTATCGCAGGTGCTGACAATAAATTCGTCCGGGCCGAAGCGGAAATCATCCAGGACAAAGTGCTAGTCAACAGCGACAAGGTGCCAGTTCCTCAGACAGTCCGCTATGCCTGGGACAACAACCCGGCTGGAAATCTTTTCAATAAAGAGGGTTTGCCGGCATCATGTTTCCAAAGCGGGGAGTGAGTTCGGTGATTCAGGATGGGAGCACTCACCTGAAATTTCCGGAAAGATATGCGACCGCACATTTGACCGTGTTGCCGAATACGTCTTTTCCATCCTGATTCCCGAGGGAACTTTTGAAAAGCTCCGGCCCCAGTATCTTGTTGAAGATGTAGAACGATGAATAATCCTTCAGATAAAAAGGCGCGGCTCCCTCGATTTTTTTTCTGAAATAATCAATGTCCCCTTCCGCCATATCCTTTAAGTTGATGAAACTGTTGTTGACAGGTAAAAACCCTATTGAACTGAACATTTTCTGGACATCGCCGTCCAGGAGGGACAGGATGAACTGGACAGCTCCGACCGGATCCCTGGTTCCCTTTAGGACAGATGCATATATTGGAATCTTCAAAATGGAATTGTCCACGGTCAGCATCGGATAGGCACTCCAGCTGAAAGGCGGCTTCTCAGCAAGCATCCTCCAGTAATTGTTGCTTCCGGCGACAAGGAACGGGCATAATCCGTTTTCAAAAAAGAAATCCATATCCTTCCCGTTTGAAACTGGAGATTCCCTGTAAAGGAACAAGGAACAGAAATCCATGATGTCGTTGAAAGCCTTTTCAAGAGACGCATTCTGTTTCCGTCCTGTCGCCAAACCCGGCAACGAATCGGTCAGCATCTTGAAAAATCCTCCTAAAAACATGGCTGGCTGTACAGAAGATCCGCACCATATTCCGGAATCAACTATTCCCATTGAATTCCTGATGAGCCTGAAGTATTCCTTTTGCCCGGAAAATGTCCTGTACGAGGGGTGCGGCAGTTTTAATTTGTCAAGATAATCCAGATTGTAATAAAAATAACTGGTAAGAAAATAAATGGTGAGGGGTGAACCGTCAAGGCACGGCATGCCCCTGCCACGGGGAATGAAATCGTCTATTTCCAATGATGATTTTGAGATGCCGAGTTTGTGGTATAAAAGAAGGCTGCACTCAATTATGTCGATATTGGATTCAATTATTTCTTCACATGAATTGAAAGATGAAAACATCATGTCTATGTCAGGCAAAAGATTCTGACCTTTACTAGAGACTGATTTGAGTGCCTGGTTCCAGAATATCTTCTGGTATGGAGCTGCGCTGTCCGTAGCGAATTTCAAACTGCCATGGTGTAACTCGAATGAGGAGCTTCGGGAAGACTCCGCGCCATTTTGATTGCGCCTGGCAATTGTAAAATAGCCCGACGTAGATCTTGCAGTGATAAATCCTTCGCTTTTCAATTCCGACATAGCCTTGTGGACAGGCAGGATTGAAGTTCCCAGGATTTTTGCTATGACTCTAATTGAAGGCAGCTGTGTTTCAGAAGGAACGGAAGAGACTATTTTTTGGAGTATTTCCCTGATCAACGGGAACTTCAAACCTGTCTTTCTCCTGTCCTTAAGCAAGCTGGCGGATTTTGACAGTTCCTGCAAAATATATTTATTGGTATCCAAAATTATCAATCTCCATGAATTGTTTTATAACAATCATAATCTCCTTTCATTTTAACGCTATGTCAAACTACAAAACTATATTTTTTAATAAATATATGAAAATCTGCCTTGACAATGGGATACGAATCGGTTAGAATATGATTGTTTCGCAACAGTAATGCAACAGTTGATTTAGACATCAGGGTTGAGCAGGTTATTTTCAAGAACAATCAAAGAATGGAGACGCCCGATGAAAAATAATATTTCAACAGCTTCTTTTATTTTCTGGAAAAAACAATTCACGCTTATAGAGCTGCCTGTAGTAAGTCGGGTAAAGGCGCGAGCCTTTACACTTATCGAGCTGCTGGTCGTGATTGCGATCATCGCAATTCTGGCGGCGATGCTGCTCCCGGCCCTATCAGCAGCAAAGGCTAAAGGGAAACAGATATTATGCATCGGCAATATGAAACAGGTTGGACTGGCCTTCCATTCCTACGCTGACGAGAACAATGATTATATTCCGTCTACTGTCGATGGTCCCCCGCTGGCAAACTGGTGGGACAGGTCTAAAATATGGAAGATGATATACCCAGCTGACTGGGTCTGGGGAGGCACAGGAAAGCAATTCTACTCCAGCGTTTTCTCCTGTCCTTCTACGGCGGAATACGCTCCGAATACTGCCAGTCGTGCATATTCAATGAACAGCGCTTATCTTCAGAGCGCCGGTTCCTTTGATGCTTTAAATGCTCATCGAAGAAGCCTCTGTTCATCTCCGTCGAAAACCCTTCTCTTCGGAGAAGGATACGGGGGTCACATACATCCAACTTCCACATTTAACGGAACGACTGGAATCGAACCGATCTTCTTCTATCATAAATTAGGATCCGGCAATCCATATGCCTGGATTTCAAATCTGATTTATTTTGACAACCACGCGGATTCCATGAACTGGACGCAGTATTCCCATAACTCCTCAGATATTTTTTGGACAGGATTGTGATGGAAATAAAAGATTCAAAAAAAGGATACAGCGAATGAAAGTTAATTTCCAAGTCTCTTCGCCTGCCTTATGCTTCTCCCTTCTTGCCATATTTATTTCCTGCCAGAATCTTTACGCCGAGGAAGACGGTCTCGTAGGTCGTTGGACATTTGACAAGCCCGCCAATGCAGCAGAAGACAGTTCGGGGAAGAATAACACAGGAAAGGCGGGAGCGGAGACGGAATGTGCGAAAGGGCAGTCCGGCTCAGCTATCCTGTTGAACGGGGATTCCTCCCATGTAGTGGAAATTCCGGACAGCGAGTCCCTGCATTTCGGAAATTCTGATTTTTCAATCGAATGCTGGATTTGCCCGCATACTCTCAACATAGATGCGCCCGACAAGAGAAGACGATTACTGAGCAAAAACGGCGCTCCAACAGCGTGGTGGGTGCTGGACATACGTGACTCCGGCAAAATACTTCTCGAGATGGCGGATGAGAACAGGAAAGGCGCGGCAGTCTTTTCCGATGGCTCCGTTTCTGTAAACCGGTGGACACATCTCGCTGTCATTGTCGACCGTAAAAGCAAGAAGTCAAGTTTCTTCATTGACGGGAAACTCGACAGTGTAAAGACTTTAAGTCCTGATTTCAATGGGAAGCTCGATGTTGCTGGTAAACCTCTCAGGATAGGCGGGGACTGGCAATTCTTCATAGGCCTGCTTGATGAACTGAAACTTTATAACCGTGTGCTGACCAATGAAGAAATAAGGAACGAATATGATAAGGAGAAGGAATTGAGAACAAGCGTCAAATACGAAAAGAAGGCATGCTTGAGTGCGGAATTCGCAACTAAGCCATGCTACGCAGTATTCAATCCGCACGAACCGGTGGCAATCATTGTGAAAGTAACAGGTGACCGTCTGAAAGAAGATCGCATTGTATGGCGCGTGAAAGATTTCCGTGAAAATGTTATTGACAAGGGAACTCTTGCCATTCCCGGCGGAAGTGAAGATTTTGAGACCATTATCCGCCTCAAGGAATATCCCGCCGGTTACTTTGAAATCCACATGAAAATGGAATCACATAATATCTCAATTCCCAGACAGGGTTCGCTTCCGCCGGGATTCCTTGCGTTTGCCGTCCTGCCGGAGATAGAAACCATCGTACTGAAGCATCCGGATGATTCACGATTTGGAATTCAAGGCACAAGCAATGTCTCTGCTGACGGGGATCCTTTTGCCCCATTGTATGACATCATAGGGGTGAAATGGTTTTATGACAATACAGGAGCGCCATGGCTGACTCTGCCAGCCTGGGTGGAAAAGACAGGCCCCAACATATTCAAGCCTGTCCTTGATCCCAAAGTTCATCAGCAGGAAAAGAAATTCCAGATGAAAAACAGGTTGAGTGCATTGTTCGATCTTCACAGTGTCCCCCCATGGCTGATGAAGATGCCGGAAGGAAAAGCTCCACCTGCACCGGACAAGGTGGTTCCCGCTCACAACTGTCAGGACTATCCTCCTAAAGATTGGGAGTATTATGCTGACTTGCTAAAGCGGATGATTTCGGAAAAAACTGTCCTTCGTGCGGCTTGTTATCCATATATGAGGAGGAGCTATTATCAAATACACTGGGAGATCGACTGGTATTGGAAAGGCAACGACGAAGATTTCATCCGCTTATATGAAGTCGCTTCAAAGACGATAAAGGATAATGATTCCGGGGCATTCCTGCTCGGGCCCAATTACGGGGTTCTGTCCAAGGGCAACAAGGATCTTGAACGATTGTTCGCCAAAGGACTCGGGAAATATCTCGATGGAATCCTCATGCACAGTTACTTCCTGGCGCCAAATGGGGAAAATGGGACTTCGCCTGAGGAAGGCGGTGTTGTGAAAGACGCCAGGAAGCTTATGCGGATGGTCCGTCAATATCTGCCTCCGGGTGTTCCTGTCATGAACACAGAAGGCTCCAGCAGAATCAACGGGATCAATCCGGAGACAAGTCCCTGGATACTCCGCCGTCAGGCCGCGTGGTTCCTCCGCAACCATCTCATCTGCCTCGGCGAGGGATTCACCAGCACCTGGTTTTTCCTGCTTTCGGACAATAACGTCTACGGCGGCTACGGGCTCTTCTATAATTTGTCTCTTCCGCAAAGCCCATATCACTCACCACGGCTGGCACCAAAACCGGTCTTCTCCGCGACAGCCGCAGCGACAAGGCTCCTCGAAGGCACGAAAACTATCTGCCCCCTGGAATATATTAGTGAAAATGTCCTTGGGTATTGTTTCGAACGAAAAGACCAGCTCCTCGTCGCGCTCTGGTCCGCAGATGACAAAGAACGAGAGATCGTATTGCCGGTCGGTACTGCGAAAGTGTCTCTATACGATCCCATGGGAAACAGAAGCGAACTGAAGTCGGCAGACGGTATTGCCCGAGTGAAAATAGACGGGAATCCTGTTTATCTGCTTGGTGTAGCGCGGGAAGCCCTGCCGATCACCGAATCCGATCTCGCCGGATATCCAGGAAATTCTTTCACCTTCCAGAAATGGTCCGCCATTCCTGATGCAAAATATTATCTATTCCGTGACGGTTCGAGATTGCCTGTGGAACAAGTCAAAGGGGCACCTGTAATACCAGCCGTAGCCCAGCCGGGAATATGGCTTCTGCAATGCGTCGTCTCAGAGGAATTAAGGGGAAGCTGGCTTGCCACAGTCAATCCCCCGGTAGATATACAACCATCATGCCCGATCATAATGGATCGTTTCATAGATCTGAACATGGAAAACAAGACGGATGCAGAGCTGTCCGGACATCTGCGGCTCAGCGGAAGAGATATTGACAAAGATGCGGGTGCCGCAACTTTCAAGGCTGGCGAGAAACGGAAAATGCATATTGATCTCAATGATTTGAATATCGCTTCACCCACCCGCCGTATTATCACTGCGGAATTCAAGGATCAGAATGGCATTGTATCGAAAAGCCCAGGCATGCCCTGCTCCATGACGACAACTCTTAAGGCGTCCTCAGCTCCGGTGATTGACGGTGATTTGAGTGATTGGGCAAAAGTTCCCTTCCATCAGATACGCGGTGAGGATGCGGTTGTGATCAAAAATCCTGAGGCACCTCTGCTGGGGGATGACGATCTGAGTTTCTGCGTTGCTTCACAATACGATGACAAGGCCCTTTATCTCGCAATTAAAGTCCGTGATCAGAGCCATGTGCAGACCCGTCCGGGCGGTGACAGCTGGCAGGAGGACTCCGTACAGATTGGGATTGCCGCCGACTGGGATGGGACGAAGTGGAATGTCTGGCAGAAACTCTGCATCGCCCTTGGCAAAGATGGAAAAGTAATGGTTAGCCGCAACAACGGCACACATCTTCCGGGTGCGGACATCCACGAAACCTCGCTTCCCTGCTCCATTAATCGGACAAACGGAGAGACCTGCTACGAACTGGCAATACCATGGCGCGTAGTCGATCCGAGACTTACAGGGGTTCCGCCGCAGAAAAGACTGGGCGTCGGAATATTGGTCAATGATGTGGATGCCCCAAGCACCGCCCCACGGAAAAAGGATGCGGCAGGAAGCCAGCAGGCCGAAACGGAAGTGATGTTATCCACCGTTTCCTCCACCCCTAAACGCAAGGCAATGGAGGCGTACGGCGGAATGTTCTGGGGGAAACCCGAGGAGTTCGGAGTTCTTTTACTGATAGAATAATCTGATTGAAAATATTCAATAAATAAGGAAAATCAAAGTGAAAATAATCGTTGCCGGAATAATTGCAGCCACGGCTTTCCTGTCATGCTCGATCATAGGATTAGCTGATGTAGAAAATGCGGATAATCCCGCATGTGTTCCTATGAAACGCACAGACTGGAGCGAGCCTGTGACTAAAATGTGGGCTGACAAAGCCACCAAGCAGAAAGCCACAGAGGGAGGGATAGATGTCCTGTTCCTGGGAGATTCCATAACCCAGCTATGGTACAATGATCCCAGATGGCCTAATGGGCAGGAAGCCTGGGATAAAAACTACAAGCCCTTGAAAGCTATAAATCTCGGAGTCGCCGGTGATACCACATGTCATCTCATCTGGAGGATTGGTGAAGGACGGATGATAGAGGGGCTCACCCCGAAAGTCACCATCCTCCTGATAGGCGTCAACAACATTACCGGCAGGGGCAAGGGCAGCAGTCCAGGGAGCGGCACCCCTGAAAATATCGCAGCCGCCATAGTCCTGATACTGGATAACCTGAAAAAGCAGATGCCGGACACGAAAATACTTTTGCTCGGAATATTTCCGGCCTTTCCTGATCAAAGTGACTCCAAATGGTTAGAGAAAATACACAAGACAAACAAGATTATAGCTGAACAGGCTGACTATAAGAAGATCTTCTATCTGGACATAGGGAACAAATTACTGAGCTCCGACGGAAAATTAGATAAGGAAATAATCCGGGACGGCATTCATCTCTCTGAGAAAGGCTATGAGATATGGGCGGAAAACATGAACCCTTATCTTCTGGATCTGCTCAACAACAACGGCAAAGGGAAAATGTGGGACGCGGTTAAAGGAAAATAGAATTGATTGCAAAAATACATAAAAAGGAGAAATGAAGATGAAAAGAATTCTTGTCGGAGCAATGGCCGCAGCAGTCTTGTCGGTGGGAATCCCATTGTTTTCTGATGATGCCGCACCGCAGAAGTTCAGTTGTGATTTCACAAAAAAGGCTGACACTAAATCGGGTTTCACCCAGGAATGGTCGGGGATCGAAGAAGGCGGGTGGATTACCAGCACCGACGGTGCGACGCGCTCAGGTGCCGGACTCGATAAGCTTCTGATATATAAAGCCAGTCTTCCAGCAAAATTCACCGTATCCGCTGGAATCAAGGTGGAGACTCCGGACGGTGCGCATTTCGCAGGCGTGGCGTTCAACATCCAGGATGCAAAGAACTTCTACGTGTTCCGAATAAATTCCGGCGAGAAAGGCGGCAATGGAATGTATCAGGTATTGAAAATGGTGGAAGGGAAATGGAGGGAGTTGAAGACCATGCAATTCGATGCGATAAAAGGCGGCATTTGCTACACGCTCACAGTGCAGACAAATGACTCAGGCGTATTCAGCGTAAGTATAAAAAACGGGGACGAGGTAGTAATAAAACCTGAAGATGTCAAAGATGCAACCGGAAAAGTATACTCAGGCGGGAATGCCGGCGTCTACATGGCTGCCCCCGAATGCAAGATCATGAATTTCAGCGTTGACGCAACTGCTGCGTCGAAGTAAGCGGGACTGCCTGCAAAACTGCAGGATAAGGAGGCGATGCAATGAACACTCTTGAACTGTATAAGCATGTAAAGACTGTGACACATAATCATGACTGGTTTGACAATGCCAGGCTGGGGATCTTCATTCACTGGGGCCTATATTCAGTCCTGGCCAGGGGCGAGTGGGTCATGTTCAATGAGAAAATTCCAAAGGAGAACTATAACCAGATCTCAAATGAGTTTTGCCCTCCTGAATCCTTTTCCCCCGAGAGCTGGGTGCTCCTTGCGAAACAGGCCGGAGCCGGCTATGCGGTGCTCACGACCCGACACCATGACGGATTCGCGCTTTTTAACAGCAAGCTCAGCGGCTTCAATTCCATGCAAACAGCCGCTGGTCGTGATTTTGTCCGTGAATTTGTCAACGCCTGCCGCAAACACGGTTTGCGTGTCGGCCTCTATTATTCGATAATGGACTGGCAGTTCCAATCTTCCATAAGCGGGCCCGTTGCAGACCCGTCCGGATGGGAAGACATGGTCTCAAAAACCCATGGACAGCTTCGCGAACTGATGTCAAATTACGGCCCCATAGATATGTTGTGGTATGACGGCTGTTGCACGCCCGGAGCTTCGGGAGAACCAAGTATACACAGGAAATTCTGGCGCACACCGGAACTGAACGCAATGGTCCGCAGTCTTCAGCCTGATATACTCATCAATGACCGGGCCGCACTACCCGAAGACTTCGACACGCCGGAACAGAATATAAACCCTCCGCCTCCACCGCGCCGCTGGGAGTCCTGCATGACCATAAACGGCAGCTGGGGATACAACAAATCGGATCTCAACTTCAAGAGCACGGACGAACTCAAACGTATGCTTGTCAGTTGCGCCAGCCGAGGCGGAAACCTGCTTTTGAACATTGGACCAATGGCGGACGGATCAGTCCAGCCTGAGACAATGGAGAGGCTTCATGAGTTGGGAGCATGGTTAAATCTTAACAGAGAAGCCATTTCCAGTTCTGTCCGTACTCCCTTCTCCGAGCATCTCCATGTTCTAGGTCCGGCAACGACATCGGGAAACAAGGCATATTTCTTCCTTTTCGACTTCAAAGGCGACAGTGCAAGAATTGCGGGACTCGCAGCATCAGATGTTGAGGCTTCTGTTATCGGAGGAAAACAAGTTCCATGCCTATGTTCAGACAATTGCTGTGAAATTTCAGATCTTGAAGGAACAGCAGGCTCAGTAGTCCGTATCGAACTGAAGGATGGCTGCCTTTCCAGACATCCGGCAAAAATTCTCGGCGCCTCTCTCGACATTGGGGATCAGAAATCCGAAGCTCCCGTACTCGGATCGAATCCAAACCATTTTATCCCGGATGAAGCGCCAATACTCCCTTCCAACATGCTTATGAAAATGCTATCCACTGAATGCCGGACAAAAGCATCTCCGTCCGGAACTTGGACCCAAGGCTGGCAAGGCCCCGATCTCATCACATCTATTTCCGGCAGCCTCGAATTAATGATTGACGCACCGTCAAACGGACTTTACGATTTGGAAATAGGTTTCGTCTCAAAAAATACCGGCCGTTTCTCCATATGCATGGATACCGTTTTCTTCGATATCATCCCAGTTTATCCCATGCACCCGGACACAATGGTTCTGAGAGGATTTAAAATTAGTAGAGGACATCATCCGCTGATGTTGAAATCCCAATCGGATTTCGCCATCTATGCGATGCGCCTGAATCCGGTCTGGCGTCTGATCCCGTCTGAACTTTGGGACACAATAGGTCCGTTCCCGACGGAATTCGGACTGCAACGCCCGGTATCCTGCGTCAAGGAGGCCATGTTGAAAAGCTTCCCTCCTGAGGACGGATTCAATTCAAACGCGGAATACATAGGTTCGCCGGGCAAGCCGGTTCGCTGGGCCTGGACTCCGATGCGCAAAGGGGACCACAGCGATTGCGGAGTCAACTTCCCCTTCCGATATGGAATGGATCCCGGAGGCATCTCCTACGCAAGAACTCTCATTGAAAGTCCGGAGGACATGGACGTTTCCGCAGTCCTCGGCTGTGACTGGTGGTGCAACCTCTTCGTGAACGGGAAACTTGTCAGGACTGCCCGCGATCCATCTGAAGACGGTGCTTATTTTTCCGGATGGAAACCGGCACCGGTGACTCTGAGGTTGCGCAAAGGCGTAAATGAGATTCTTGTCAAATGCCATAAGGGAAGCATCATGCATTGGTTTACGTTCAGGGTCAACGATCCGGGATGTCTGACCATAAAATCGGAATTGGCGGAAGACGGGATGATTTTGAATGACAATACTTAAAAGGAGACCTTACTGATATGAAAGCCATCATGCTCATGTTCGATTCGCTCAACAGGCACATGCTTCCGACATACGGATGCGACTGGGTGCATGCGCCGAACTTCAAAAGGCTGGCTGAAAGAACTGTAACTTTCGACAACTCCTATGTCGGCAGCATGCCCTGCATGCCTGCGCGACGGGAATTACATACCGGCCGCCTGAATTTCCTGCACAGGAGCTGGGGGCCCATAGAGCCTTTCGACGACTCCATGCCTGAAATACTAAAGATGAACGGAATCTGGAGCCACCTGGCAAGCGACCACTACCACTACTGGGAGGAAGGCGGCTGTAACTACCATACCAGATACAAGACATGGGAAATCTCCCGCGGACAGGAAGGGGATCCATGGATCGGCGACCTTAACATTCCAGGTATCCCCAATCCAAATCCTTCCAGGAAAAGTCAGTTCGAGCTGCAGGACTGGATAAATCGCGGCCACATCAGGAATGAATCCGAAATGCCGCAGTCCAAGACAGTCGACATGGGATTGTCGTTCATGGAGAGGAATGCGAAATGCGACAGGTGGTTCCTGCAGATAGAGACCTTTGATCCGCATGAGCCATATTTTGTCCCTGAAAAATACAGGAAGCTCTACGACTATGACTTCTCAAAGTTTACAAACGACTGGCCGCCATACAGCCCTGCCAATGACAAGGAGCTGTCAAAACATTATCAGATGCTTAATGCCGCATTGATTTCGATGTGCGACGAGCATCTCGGCAAAGTTCTTGACGCCATGGACAGCTTGGATCTCTGGAAGGACACCATGCTCATAGTGAACACCGACCACGGCTTCCTCCTAGGGGAACATGACTGGTGGAGCAAGTGCGTGATGCCGTTCTTCAACGAAGTCGCCAACACTCCGCTTTTCATCTGGGATCCTCGGCACGGAGTAAAAGGTGCGAGAAGAAAAAGTCTTGTCCAGACAATCGATCTTCCTGCAACCATTCTGGAATATTTCGGAATTCCCCTGCCGAACGACATGCAGGGGAAGCCGCTTTCTGAAACCATCAGGAACGACAAACAGATTCGCGAGGCCGGACTCTTTGGCCATTTTGGAGCTCAAGTGAACTGCGCTGACGGCAAGTATGTCTACATGCGCGGCGCGGTCAGGGAGGATAACACCCCCCTGTATGAATATACGCTTATGCCGACGCACATGAAGAGGACGTTCGATGTGGAAGAACTGCAACGGATTGAAAAACTGCAGGAACCTTTCAGCTTCACAAAAGGCTGCAAAACCATGAAGATTGCAGGACACGCCGGACTCCTTCTGGGTGCATCCCGCAGCAGAAATGCCCTTTATGACATCGAATCTGACCCTAAGCAGTTGAAGCCCATTGAAGATAAGGGCATAGAGGAGAAGATGTGCCGGCATATGGCTAGACTGATGAAAGAAAATGACGCACCTGTAGAACAATTCGTAAGACTAGGAATGGAAAAATACATTTAAGGCGGGCTCTGCCCGCAACCCAAACTCGAAATCCGAATATCGAAATTCGGTAACCGTTAAGCTGGGCATGTCAGCCTCATTTGACGCAACCAAGTATGGCTCTTTCGCCGAAAGAGCCTCGAGCCACTTTCGGCGAAAGTGGCATACTCCAAGGGCATATGCTCAATTGACCGCAGTTAAAAGGCAGCTTAACGGTTACGAAATTCGAAACAAATTGGGAATTAATGAAATTTCAAATGTTTCAAACATTGTTTTAAGACTGGGTGTTTTCATTTTTTCGAGCTTGTTTCGATTTTCGTGCTTCGAGATTCGGATTTTATATACGCTTAAGACATAGAACTGTGAAATAAAGACACTAAGGTGTCCTCAACAATCAAACAATAGGTGGGAATATGAAACATAGTATGACTTCAAGGGAGCGATGGTTGGCGGCGATAAGGATGGAGCCTGTCGACAGGCTTCCGTTCTGGCCGAAACTTGACGATTCATATCCGCAGACTCAGGAAGGCCGTTTCAAGGACATGGACATTGAAAGCATACATGAATGGATTGGAAGCGACAGTCAAGTCTGGATACCGCCCTGCATAAAGGAGAACCACGATACGACATCGGTCGAGCATTCCAAGGCTGGAAATGAAAGCAGGACCATCTTCAAGACCCCGCACGGACGCATGGAGGCGATCTGCCATTTTGACGAAGCTTCCTACTCCTGGCATCCGGTCAAATTCCCGGTGGAGACTCCGGACGATATTCTTCTCATGACCGAGATTTTCGAGGATATTTCTGTTGAACCTGACATGCCTGAACTTGAGAAGGGCATGGGCAAGGTGATAAGTCTCGGACAAAATGCCGTGACGCACACATGTTTCGGGAAATCACCATTGATGTCCTGGGTCGAAGATCTGGCCGGTGTGGAGAACGGCCATTATCTCCTTGCGGATCAGCAGGAGAACGTAGAAAGTCTTTTCGCAGCCATGCAGAAAGTCCTTGTTGAAAAAGGAAAGATAACATACCAATACCATCCCGCCGATCTGATCTATCTCAGTGAAAACACGTCAACCACTCTCATCTCCCCTGATCAGTACAGGGCATACTGCTCGCGCCATGTCGGAGAATGCGCGGATCTCGCAAAAGCCTCGGGCAGGAATTTTGTAATCCATATGTGCGGACATCTTAAAGGAATTCTGCCGGAGCTTTCAAAGCTCAGTGCAAGGGCGTTCGAGGCGTTCACATCGCCTACGCTTGGAAACACGACACTCCTTGACGGACGCCTGGCATGTCCGGACAAATGCCTGATAGGCGGGACAAATGCGATGCTCTGGCTGAAGCCTCCGGGCGAAATCATTGCTGAAATCAGGAGCAGGCTCGATGAACTCCCCCACCACAGGGGAATCGTGGTCACATCCGCAGGACTAATGCCGCCAATGTGCAAGCCCGAAACAATCAGGGAAGTCAGCGAATGGGTGAAGAAATATCCAGTAAGAAATTAGGGGGGTCAGCCGCCAAGAGAATTAAAGGTGAATGAGATAAAATATTGTTTTACAACAATGGTAGTCTTCCACCATTATTTCACAGTTTCAAGCCATGGGGTAATGCGTCAGTCTTACTATTTGATAGTTTGATCCTACCTTGTTTTGCAGGCAAACCGATCAAGTATGACGGTTTCGCTGAAACCGTCTCGAGGCGTCCCGAGGCTGTTTTGGGCGCTCGGGACG
>JBAQUG010000216.1:0-11101 GCA_049297395.1 Victivallales bacterium
CTATCGCGTCAGCACTCCAAAGTCAGGCCGAAGCGCCTGACGTAAATACGAAAAATAAAACAGATAAATTCTTAACAAGGCTAGTGCTCCCAACCGCGAGGATCGCGGTGGGAGACCATGGGCGTTATCTTTAAGGAAAATGAAAAATAAAATAGCATTAGAGATTTTGGGAGTAGGAGTTACTTCCCTCATTGGGTGCGGAATATTTCTTTCGGTGCTATTCCTACTCCATAAAATTGATGGATTTCCATGGATTGTTTTTTTTGCATTCTTATTTTTATTATATATGACTGCAGCATATTCAATTATCTCGATCTTTTCAGTTTGCTTCAGTATTTTACCTTTTTGGCGTTATCTACATAATATTCTTATCTGTAAAAAGCAAAATAAATACCCGACATCATCCATAACTGAATTAAATCAATCAGATAAAAAGAATGGCCGTTTATATATATCCTCAATATGCCTGTTTGCTTTCATGGTGTCAGCTATGAATCTGTTTGCTATGAGTTGGAACATATATTCCTATTATATATCCAAGGGAGACGGTGTTATAGTAGAGGTTACGTGGAAATCAATGCTTGTTCTTGATAACGGGCAGAGGATTCCAAACCCAATAAATGATTATGATAAATTCCCCTGGCTGAAACCTATCAAAACTGGAGATCGTGTTGAGAAAAAGACTGCGTCTACAACATTTTTTGTTAATGGCCAAGTATATTTTGATAAGAAAAATATCTGGGAACAAGAGTTAAACTCACATTTTTATATATTCATTATCTTTGGAATCTGCGTGGGATTGCTGATGGCTACCATTTATAAACTTTGCTATCCTGACGAGTTACTTAATATAGGTTTTTTCGCGAATATTCACAAAAAAGATAACTAAAAGATAGACCGAACTGGTGAACCACCAGTTCGGTCATCACCGGACGTTAAGAATCGAAGAAACATTATCCCGCCGAGACAAGAAGAACTCAAAGGAAATTAAAATATTTCTGACAGGATTACCCGCCTTCGTGCCTACGGCGCGGCAAGCAGGATTGACAGGATATATTAAATCCAGAAATCCGTGGGACGGCAGTGATGTGTTTTCAATGTTCGCTGCGCATGATTGCATCGAACCGGGAAGGAGTGACCACGTCCAACAAACCAAGGTCGCTCTTGGCTTTCCAGTATGCGACCAGCCTGGTGAAATCCTCTACGGGAAACGATAGACTCGTCGGCGGTTCCGAGGATTTTCTCACGTCATGCATGAAATATACGAGGGCACCTCCGGTGAAGAGCAGCCCGTCGGCGAAGGCCATATGCACTTCAAGACTATCGGAAAGAGTGACCGGCCCCGCGATATCATCCGTATTCCGCACCGTAAGAACCACCGTGTTGCCATGGACTCCGTGCGGGGCAATTCTGGCTCCTACGCCAATCCCGGTTCCGGATACGGCGGATCCTTCACGGAGCGACCTGACATTTGGCATGGCAATCGTGGATTCGCCGCAGACGCCGGAGGCGGGACGGATCCAACTGCCCCCCATGCCAGTACAGGTCAGTATCGCGGGATCATCAACTCCGTCAGACCTGATGATATTCACGCGTCCTATTCCACCGCCATCCTTGAACGCTTTCATTCCCAGCCTTGACCCCACTGTCCGGCACACGGACTGGGATGGGAGCACATTTCCGGCAGCGCTGAACCACGTCATGCCGCGTGTAAAACCAAGCACTTCCGCACGCTTCCGGCACTCAAGTATTTCTCTTTCCAGCAACTCCGGGGTGCTTGCATCGTTGAAGCCGCAGCGCGACCACGACCCGTTGTAGACATCCCATCCATTGTCATAGGCCTTGCGCAACTTCGCCATCCTGTCTTCTGAATATGAACGTTCCTTGGAGCCGCCAATCCGCAGTCCTCCTCGGAATCCCGCAGCCTCCATGATGGGAACGATGTACTGGAAGGTTGAGTCATCACAGATATCAACGGTGACAACGATGACCGGTTTGGTTTTCGCGGCCGTCTCAATAGAAGCAATGGATATTTTCGCTCCGGCCGGCAGATTGTCTGGCACTATCGAAATAGATCTTACCGGCTTTGTGAAATCAAATCCTTTTTCCTCCACAATCCAGGAAGTTCCAATCTTGCTGAAGACGGCATCCGCAGGAGTGGAAGGATCCCACAGGGGGATAAACGACCAGCCCGCGGCCTTGAATGAATTCGCCGAAAAACTGTATCTTATCTCCCCTCCCGCATTCGTCAGCTGGATCGAGAGCGACGGCGAATATCCCCCTGCCTGGAAATCATCCAGATAAATCGGAACGTGCAGCACCCTGTCCGCCGGCAGCGGCAGGTTCAATCCGGACCAGGCAAGCGAACTATGGGCGGCATCCTGTTTTGTAATGGTCTGACAAGGCAATGGGAGCAAGCCCCGCGTATCAGATTTAGAGACGGAACCTGCAGATATCCGGGTGGGTTCAACCATTGGAAACCAGATGCCCGGTTCGGTCAACACCCGCCCCTGATCCATTCCTGACCCGCCGCGGCCTTCTCCAGAGGCGCTCTTCTGCCGGAGCGAATCAGTTTTTACCGCAGCTTGTTTTTCTCCATCCGCATGAAGGATGAAAACGCTGAAAATACAGCAGACAATCAGTGTTTTTTTCATACACCCCTCGCTGATCCCCTGAAATGCCTGGACAAGCGCATAGCCCTTGTATTAAACATTCCCGCCAAACTTATCGATATTACCGCGTAATTTCATCAGCGCATCAACATGCATCTGGGGAATCAGGCCGTGCCTGTCAGGAGGCACATCCAATAATAAATTGGCATGACGGGTCCTGCAGACCAAATACATTCCAAGCAATTCGGCGTCGCTGCGCGGCACATCTCCATCGCAATAGAACCACTCCCTGCCGATAGGATCACAGACTTCGCCGGGCATATAATAACTCCTGCCTTCGATCTCGCGCCATCTGACATGTCCGTTCTGGCTGTTGGGGAGAAACCGTTCGATTGCGATAATGTCCGCCGGCCATGCCTTGTCCACCGGATATGTGGAGCCATCGCCGATACCGTTGTTCATCATGATCACGGTTTCAGGCTGCAGTTCAACGATACGTTCATATAATTCCTGCCGGTAGCATCGCGGCAATAATACTGGAATGTCAATCCAGACTTCCCCGATCCTGCCGTATTGTGCAAGCAATTCTTCGATTTGGGCGGTTTGGAACTCCTGATATGCACGGGACGTGAATGCGGATCCTGCTTCACTTGGCGTTATAACCCCCTGATGGTTATCCCATGAACAATAGTAAAATCCGGGCATTACGCCGCGCTTTCCACAGGCACTGACAAAAGCCTCTACAACATCGGTGGCATTGCCGCTGGTGCCGACATGATAATCAGTTTGCTTCGTCGGCCAGAGGCAGTGTCCGGATACATGCTTGGCAGTCAATACCGCATATTTCATTCCGGCATCACGGGCTACGGACACCCACTGATCAACATCAAGCCTATCTGGCGCATACAAAGTCGATGGCTTGTCGCCTTTTGACAATTCCTCCCCGTCAAAGGTACTCATCCCGAAATGAATGAACATACCATATTTCAAATTTTCCCAGGATTGAAGCTGTTTCAGGCTAAGCCTCTGACTGCCTTTGATTTCATCTGACATCCTTATTTCTCCTTGTCTCATTGCAGCGTGAAGCTGCCGAATCCTGTGTCGTTCCTGTTGATCCCGTGGCTGATCCCTCCGAACAGCTCGATGAACCGGCGTTCGCCGCCCGTGTCCTTGTCGTTGACCAGCAGGTCGATGCCAATCGTTTTTCCCGGCGATACCCGCTCCAGGCCGATTTCCCGCCAGGGAATCGCCAGGCGATATATGGTTTGACGCTTTTCCTCGTTCCGGGTGATGTCTGCTTTGACCGCCGAGGCGGCAAGCGCACCGGTCGGGAGTTCGTCCGGATTATGGGTGTCGTGCCGCCAGGCGATTACTTCCCCCTTGTCCGTCAGCGCAAAATCCAGGGCGGTAATTTTCTTGGTGAAAATCCCGGCCAGCGGATTATAGAGTTCATTCGACTCAGGGTTGGTGTCGAAGGCGAGCTGCAGTCCGTCCTCCTTCCAGATAAATTGGTCGCGGCTGCTCTGGCATTGGACATCGTCATCAGTTTCAACAGTCACATAGAGATTCTGCTCGTCCCATTCCAGTTCGGCGCGGACGGTCTGCGGTTGTCCGGACGACCCTGTCCCCTTCCAGGTGATGGTATTGGGCAGGAGGTCGCCCGATGCCGCCTGTCCGCGACGGTGCGACGCCAGGAAATTTATTTTCTTGTTTGTGCTGACAGCCGGGGCGTTTCCAGACCTGGCAATGATGTTGAAAATTACGGGTTTGTCGGTATCGGCACCAGTAAATGGAATAATTACCGGCATCACAGTGCTGGCGGTAATGGTTAACTGGCGTTTGACCAGGCCTGTCGCAGCGCTGTCAATGGAGAGATCAACGGGGATGGCTGCAGCGCCGCGGTTGGCGACCTTGATCTCAACGCATTTCTGGCGATTTACGTAGGACGGACCCACTTCTACTATTTCGACCGGACTCTGGACAGACAGCCAGGTGGCGGGATGTTCCCCGCCACCTGCGGAAAGAAGATATAAGCCCGGTTCGGCGACCGGTTTTCCCTGCGGTCCAGGAAAACCCGTGACGGTGACATTGGCGGCTTTTATGCCATGTCCGTATAGTTCCGGCGGCAAATGAAGCAGATAGACCGGCGACTGGGTCAGTTCAATCACCATATTGCCGTTTTTGACCTCGGCGACAGTCCTGCCTCCCATCATATCGACGATTTCCATGGGGGAAGACGGGTTGCCGACCGGCAGACGGATCCGCTGCGGGTTGTCCACCGACCACACCGCAAGGGTAATTTCTTTTCCGTTGCGGAAGAAATAGCCATAGATGTCGGAGCCGAACCATGGCAGATCGCTGAGCGGCGCCATGCCTTCAATCTGGTCTATGCAGACTGCCAGCCCCGGCACCGCAGCCTTGGGCATCACCGCGTTGGGTCCGAACTTCCAGTCCGGATGGAGGTTGTAGGTCAAACCAAAGGTGTTCTTGTTGTCGATGTAATCGTAGCCATAGAACGGGCAATACACTTTGACGCCTTCGCCTTTCAGCATGATCGCCACGCGGACGTGCCACTGGGCATGTTCCTTATTGCGGTCGGCCGGTCCGTAGAGCGAACGGTAGCCCAGTTCGGAACAATACATGTCAAGCTCCTTGCCGTCGTTGTATTTCCGGATGAGCTGGCGGAGTTTCCTGATTTCCTCCGGAACCTTGCTTTTTTCCGGCGGCGGCGCGTGGTAACCGTGGAAGTTGAAGCCATCTATATACTTTACCAGGCCGATCCGGAACAGCTCCTCCAACCATTTGTACCCCCCAAGCGAGGAGACACAGGGTCCGAGAAGGCGGGCTCCAGGATCCTCCTGCTGCAGCACCGGATGCGCACGCCGGTAGATGTCGACGACATCGGCTGGGAGGTAGACTGGCTTGTGGATCAATATTTCCGGGCTGTTCAGGTTGATCTCCCAGGTCACGTCGTAAAGGCGGGTTTTCTGATGCGGCCAGTTGTGCTTTGTCACCTTGATCTCATCACGGAAGTAGGCTTCAAAATCAGACCATTGAAAATTCGGCAGCAGGTCGGGCGCAGCGCTGGTCGCCCACGCCGGAAGGACACCCTTATGGTTGACATCGAAGTTCTCCAGACGGTAGCTCCAGGCCGGTTCCACCGGTCCGCCGAGTGCTTTGGCGGCCCATGGTGCCGGGCCGTTGCTGCGGTCGGGGCGTTCCTTCGGTTCCCGTACGCCCCAGCGCTGGGCGCCAAGCCGCCAGGTCACGCCGAGGCAGTCGCCCAGATTGGCATAATCGCCGTGAAGCCCGAAAAACGCCTGTTCGCCAAGCTTTGCTGAACGGGCATGGTTTTCCGCGATGGTGCGGGGCATTACCGCAAATGTTGCCTTGCCCTGGGGTTGGCTGCCTGTTGCCTTGATGCAGGAATCGGGCATCAGCCTGCTCCCTTTGGCATCCAGCGGCCAGGCCTGGACTTCATAGTAGCCCGAGGGTAGCGAGGGAAATTCGATAGCGAATTTCTGTGAGCCGGACTCCATCGCATCAGGCTTGAGTTGCTGGTCGGCGATCACGCGGTCAAAGTAGTCGGTGATCCGTACCGCCAGCGCTGTCGGAGCCGGCATCTGGGCGGAGTTACCGCTCGCAGTAAAGGTCAGTTGAACTGGTTCGCCGCGCTCGTAGATCGCAGTTTTCGGCTTATTGCCTGGCTTATAGGAAACCGTGGCCTGCCATTGCTGTTCACTGCGCCGGTAAAGGAAAATCTTCTCCACATAAAGAGTGTTGTCGCTCGATGCGCCTGTGAGGGTAAGTCCGGTTATCCGGTTGCGGTCGAGCAGGGAGCCATCCTTCTTCCTGGCCTTGAACTGGTCGAACGGCAACAACCGGCAGGCCAAGGTACTGCCGGGCGTGTAACCGTAAGGCTCGATCACCTGGGAGAACTGTCCGGCATCAGTACCTAGGGCCATGTCCATCCACCAGCCCCCCTCCTTCCTCAGCCCGAGGATCAACCCGACGCCGTCGGCCTGCTGCCATGATTCTGCGCTGGCAACTGCGGCCTGCAGCGTAAACCAGTTGGCGTTGCTGTCCTTCACCTCTGAATTAAGGCGGCGCACATCGAGCTGCATGACTGTCGCCGAACCGGCGGCGACACCAAACTGCAGCTTCGCGTCGGTATTAGACCCTTTCGCAAGCTGCCAGCGGGAACCTTCGGCAGCAGTGAACAGCGATACAACTCCGCTCTCCCTGATCGGGACGGTGGCCTCCTGCCGCTGCAAGTTCAGACCGGTATCGGCCTGTATCACAAACTGGATCATCATCAATAAAAATGGAAGGCATCGTTTCATAACCACCTTTTCGTTTACTATTTTTTCGGGGTTTCAAGGGAAGCCGACCGTGAAATGGGAAGCCATATTGCCCGGCTGAAGCTTGTCCACATGGTTGTCAAGAAAAAGGATGTTGCTCGATTTGAAGTGCCGGTAATCCACCTTCGTGAGACAATCCGCCTGCAGGACATCCGGATAGGCATACGCCTGTCCGGGCTGCCGGACCCCGTCCATGAAATAGATCAGCTCGCTGGGACGGGTATATTGCATGAGCTTGCGGCATCCGCAATCAGTCCAATACATGAAACCCGGCCCCCATCCATTGTTGGGCTGCACGCCGTTGTTGACCATATGATCGTTGACGGAGTAGCTGCTCATCCATCCGGAAACATCCAGCGCCTCTTTCTGTGACGGGCACAGCAATGATGCACGGCGCAGGCCGAAATCCATCAGGTTGGCGCGCTGCGGCTGCGTCCCTCCCATTGTCGCATCATCAACCCACCACTGGTGCTGAACCGTATACCCATTCTTGCCTTCGGAGAAATCAAATGCGACCAACCCGAGCTGCTTCAAGTTGTTGACGCAGAGGATGCCGGTAGCGGCATCCTTGGCATTCTTGAGTGCCGGAAGAAGCATCGCCGCAAGAATTGCGATTATCGCAATCACCACCAGCAATTCTATCAAAGTGAAATTCCGCCGCAAAGAATTTTTGAGGGACGACAATAACTTCGGAGCTAAAAGTTGATTTTCTGAAAATATTTTCATCTTTCTCCTTCTCCCGTTTTTCGATTCGAATTCCGACGTTCCCGTTTCCAGACGCCTCCTCTTTATTTCATTTTTATGATTCACCCCGGAAAAGTCTAAGTTCTTCGAGGTAATTGCAAACCGCTGTTTTTCCGGGAACGCCACCACCCTGCCGGCTCTCAGGAACCACCGAGTCGGCGGCGATCCCGGGCAATCGTGTATTCATTTAGGAGCCGTAAATAAATAACTTTGACATTTGCTTACGGCTCCTTAGTATCTTTATCATATTCAGGCGCACGCCTGGATATCAGTCCAGCATCCCTTCCATGAGATCTGTCGGAAGCGGGGCAGGCTGATCGCACTTGCTCTTGAGTGTGACATGCTTCCTTGTCTTTGACGACAGTTCGAACGAATGCATGATCTCAAGGACATGGTATGCAAGATCGCCGGAAGCCCTGTGCGGTCTGCCTTTCTTCACGGCTGCCGCGATGTCGGCCGCGCCGATGATGCGGGAGTTCCTGGCATATTTGTGCGTAAGGATTGATTCCGACCAGTTGTCGTTCCCAGGACGGTAGACCTTGACCGGTCCGCCGAAAGTGTTCGGATCCGGGACCATGAGGCTTCCTTCTGTCCCGTAAATCTCGATCGGGCTGTGTCCGTGCCTGTAAACATCAAAACTGATCATTATATTTATAATAGCGCCATTATGGAATTCAATGCTCCCCGAATAGTGCGTCGGGATTTCCACCTTGATTTTCCTGCCGAAATGCTCCTTGCATCCGGCAATTCTTTCTGGAAAAGTGGCTTTCGTATATGCGCATATCGACTTGGCCGGTCCAAGGAGATGGACGAGGGCTGTCATGTAATATGGACCCATGTCAAACATAGGACCGCCGCCTTTTTCATAGAAGAAGAAAGGATTCGGATGCCATCCTTCAGGTCCGCGTCCCATCATGACCGCTGATCCGGCAAACGGCTTGCCGATCCATCCGTCGTCGATGATCTTCCTGCAGGTCTGGAGTCCGGCGCCAAGGAAGGTATCGGGCGCGCAGCCTACCCTGAGCTTCTTCTTCCTTGCAAGATCAATGATCTTCTTGCCGTCCGCAAGGGAGATTGCAAGCGGCTTCTCACAGTGGACATGCTTGCCGGCGTTCAGGGCCTTAAGGTTGATCTCGGCATGGGCTGCTGGAATTGTGAGGTTCACTACAAGTTCGATTTCCGGACTCTTGAGGAGCTCCTCAACCGTCATTGCCTTGATCTTGAACTCAGCGGCCTTCTCCTCGGCGGCGGCCATGTTGATGTCAGCGCAGGCGACAATTTCAATGTCATTGAAAGTCGGTCCATTGCCAAGATAAGCCTTGCTTATGTTTCCACATCCTATGATGCCAATTTTCATTTTTGATGACATGGCTATTTGTTCCCTTCGCCTAGTTTGGTTGCGACAAGATACTTGTAGCTGTCTTCGACGGCCTGGAACATGTCGGTATCGCATGAGTCAAGTTCGACGACGAGCCAGCGGAGCACCTTCGGGTCGGCGGCGGCTATGACTTTTTTGAAATCCATCCTGCCTTTTCCGACGGCGAGCATGGCCTTGTCCTTTTCGAGCGGTCCGTCCTTGATGTGGAGGAGAGGCGTGCGCTTCTTGAATTTAGCCACCTGTTCAGCGGGATCGTTCGCCCCGAAGTTTGCGGCCCAGTAGGTATCGAGTTCGAAGAGGGCGCCCGGACAGAGTTCCGCGAAATAGTCATAGGCGAGCCTGTCGCCGACCTTTGCGAATTCCCAATAGTGGTTGTGGAGGAAGAGGCTGAGGCCGGCCTTCTTGAGGACGTCGACCATTCCGTTGACGGTTTCCGCGGTCTTCCTGATGGAGTCGAGATCCTTGAATTCGTTCGGTCCGTATCCGGTTGAAACGAGATCGAGTCCGAGGATCTTCGCGGTTTCCTCCGCTTCCACGAGATTGGTCGGGTTCGCCCATGGGCCGTGGCTTGATGAGACCTTCATTCCGAGCTCTTCAACGACCTTCCTGAATTCCGCAGGCTTGTAGTTGTAGAATCCGGCGGGTTCTACACCCTTGTAGCCGATCTTCGCGACTCTCTTGAGAACCGCTGTAAAATCCTTCTTCGACTCTTCCCTGAGGGAATACAGCTGCACTGAAATTGGCTTCACTTATGAATCCTCCTGTTTTTTTGTAAAACATGCACTTGACCTAATATCTTTTGTCATATAGAATCTATACACTTGAACCAACTATGGCAATTGACATAAAGTATGATATATTGATAAAAAATATTTTTTCCTGCGTAAAAAACATACCAATGAATCAAAAATTAATCAATGTCGGCTATTTCAGGGCGCCGCGGAACTACAAGCCGATTCCGAACGCCATCCAGCCTGGCTTTGAATACATTGAACTCCTGACCGGGGGCAAGCTCCTTTTCGAGGTGAACTCACGGGAGCAGATTTTCGAGTATGGAACAATGTTCTGGCATATCCCGGGAGACTACACGATCCACAAATATCTTCCCGATTTCCCGTATGAGTGCCTGTGCCTGAGATTTAAAAGGCCGGAAGTGAAATCCGGCAGGACTTTCCCGCGGGTGACAGCATGGGAGAACAAGGAGGAATCCTTACGCTTTTCCGACCAGGTCATAAAAGCTTTCCATGACGAAAGCTTCGACCGGCAGCTGCTCTCGCAATATGTCTTTTCGAAAGTCGCCTGGGAGGCCGCGTCGTTTCTGAAACGGAAACCGGTCTCCGGCATTCCCTCATCGCTTGAAAAACTCCTTGCATTGATCGAGAACAATTATCCCGAGGATCTGACAACCGAGGACCTGGCCAAGGGGGCCGGTGTAAGCGTCCCCCACCTGCACGCGCTCTCCAGGAAATTCCTAGGCACAAGCCCTCATCTCATGCTCCTGGACAAACGTCTCCAGGAGGCGAGAAGAGTCCTCGCGACCAGCAATGACGAAGTGAAGAAGATCAGTTCCGACTGCGGATTCATGAACGTCGAGACCTTCTGCAGGGTCTTCAGGAAGAAGTTCCAGACCTCCCCCGGCGAATTCCGGAAATCAAATTCCCCGAAACAAATCCTGAAGAATATCTGAAGATATCCGACGATTGAGCAACGTGATAAGCGGCCGGAAGAACGCCAGCCCCTTGGGACGGGAATCCATGCATTTGTCTTCTTCGTTGCTTCACCCTTCGCGTATGCCCGATACGCTCAGGGTTTGCGCGTTCTTAAAGTAGGGACTGGCTTTAGCCCTGTCTACTATACGCATTTTTGTAAGCGTTAAGCTGGGTGTATCAGCCTTATTTAATGCAATCAAGTATGGCGTCCCGAGCGCCTAAAACAGCCTCGGGAAGCCTCGAGCCATCCCGAATCTTTAGCATCGGGATGGCATACTTTAACAAAATACGCCCAAT
>JBAQUG010000217.1:0-17489 GCA_049297395.1 Victivallales bacterium
ACAGTTTGTACGGATTAAGTAAACGACATAGTTTACTGAATACGTACATGCTGGCAGTATCTCTCCATGGCATCCATCAAGGCCTTTGCGTTCTCGAGGGGGATTCCAGGATACATCCCGAAGATCATCATCAGCCCTCCCTGGGGCGTGGAAAGGCGTTCGACCTCCTCCCGGATCAGCGCGTCTATCTGCGAAGGTGTGCCGAAACGCGTTATGGACTGCCGGTCGATGTCCAGCTCGATGCATTTCTTTCCCGCAAAGCGCCCGGCTATCCAATCGATGCCATTTACTAGATCCTGGAGGTTGATGACATCGACTCCGGCATCGACAAGATCATCGACAAGTGTCCGGATGTCTCCGTCGGAATGCATGTGGACGATGCATCCGCTCCTGCGGGCGATATCCATGCATTTCCTGTATATTGGTTTGATGAATTTTCGGAAATGGACCGGCGAGATCATGGGTCCAGACTGCATCCCAAGATCTTCCGGCAGGCTGATGATGTCCGGTTGGAGTTCCGCGCATTTTGCGACGAAGCGGCAGTCGAATTCCTGGATCATGGATAGAAGTTTCAGGAAACGTGGTTCCTCGTCAACCATGTCGAACATTAGGTTCTGGTAGCCACGGATATCCTGGAGCCTCAGGAAGCAGTGTCCGTGTGGCAGTCCGAGCATGGTAGGATCCCCTTTCTCCTTGGCTTTCTCCGTTGACCGCTTTATGTGATCCCAGTCGATGGGATAGGTTCCATCAGTTGTCTCCGGATCAGGCATCCGGTAATTGTCAAACCCCTCCCAGTTATCAAGAGGATGCGTGTGGACGGAACCGGTTATTCCGCTGTCGGTGGTGTTCCATATGCAGCCCCATGCGTCGGTGTAGGGTTTTCCAGCAATGGCATTCGGCGCATAGTCGGGGATGACCTTGCCCTGCGGGCGACGGTAGTCGGGAAAGAGGAGAGGATGGGATTCCAGCAAATCCTTTAAAGCTTCTTGATCGTAATGATGCCAGCATGCCGGGTTGACCCATATCCGCATCGGTATGAATTCGGGGCTTTCGAACCTTATTGCACGTAAGATATTCTCCCGGCTGAGCATATTCATAATCTGCCTTTCTTTATAGAACATATTGTAGATTTGATAAAACAGTCATTGTACTGGTGTCATATAATGATATTATACGAATAAAGATAAAATAATAAATGGATTAAACTGCCATAATTAATGCCAAAAAAAGTCATTGAAAATGAGCCTGTGAAAATTGAGTTCGATAATGGGGTGAGCGTACACAAGCGTCCGGGCGGCATGCTTGAAATCCACCGGACCTACGGATTGTGGATATTCTCCTTCCAGCGTGAGAGCATCTTCCAAGGCAGAGATGAAATCTCTCCCCGCAGTTTTGAGTTCTACGGGATATCCCATATGCTTCAGGGCAATGGATTCCTCTGGACCCCGGACGGGGGACGGCGATCATACGGTGTCGGCGATGCGGTGTTCACCGTTCCCAAAATGGTTCATGACTATGGTGGAAAAGATCCGATATGCATGGAGGACTCCCTGTGCTTCCACGGTCCGCTTGCCGACTCCCTCCATAAATCAGGCATAATCAGGCCGGGCATAGTGAGGATGGGGACGCTGCGGCGCTTGCAGTCGATATTCGACATTGCCGCCGAACCTTCACGCGATGCACAAATAAAGGCCAACCTGCTTCTACAGAGCCTTCTGACATCGGTGTATTTCGAAAACAAGGAGGCGGAGCCTTCGCGGAAGACTTTGATCCAATCCCTTCTCAGGTTAATCGCCACCGAACCGGAGCGGTTCTGGACGATCGATGGGATGTCCGGGCTCTGCGGTCTGAGTGAAAGCCAGTTTAGAAGAGTCTTCATCACGGAAACGGGACTGCATCCGAAAGCATACGTGGACAACTACAAGATGAGACATGCGGCAGGGCTGCTTCTGTCTGGCGCCTCCGGATTGAAGGATGTAGCGGCAGCGGTAGGATATCAGGATCAGTACCATTTCAGCCGGCGTTTCAAGCAGGTGATGGGAATCGCGCCGGGACAATACCGCAGGAGGATGTCGCTTCCGGATGCGGACCGATCTGTCTAAGTCAAGATATATTGCCTTTGCGCTTTTTTTAAGGTTTCCTTGATTTATATTTTATTTCTTGCTACCCTTGCACCGTTATAAAGTCGGCATGTTACATGATGAAAGCATGCCCCTGGCTCCGAAATGAAAAGGAATTAATGAGACGAAAAAAGAATATTAAAAAAACAGGAGATAAATTGGGAATGAGAAATATGTGCCTGATTTTGATGGTTGCCATGAGTACGCTGCTGAGCTCATGCGTCTGCGTCAAGCCATTTGACAAGGTCAGCCAGCCGGACTCGGGTGACAACCGTGCATGTTCAGGTGGCTCAATCAGAAGCGAACTGTACTTCGGACTCCAGAAACCTGATGGGGCGTCTGTGACAGAAGCCGAATGGCAGGACTTCCTTGACAAATCCATAACATCACGTTTCCCGGACGGACTCACAGTATTCGATGCCTGTGGGCAGTACAAGGATCAGAAAGGAAAAATCATAAGGGAGAAGACGAAGGTCCTTGTCATCGTGCACAAGGACGGGAAAGATGGAGACCTGAACAAGATCTGCCAGGAATACATGAAGGCATTCTCGCAGGAGCTTGTTTTCCGTACCACCACGCGTGTCTCATCTTCGCTCGACGTTGACAATTGAGGGAGCGGCAAGGATTGCGATTATCGCAATCACTGTAAGCGGTTCGATCAACGCGAAACGGCACACGCCTTTTCTCCGTGCTCCATGGAAAATACAGTTCCTTGTTCGATATTGGATATTTGAATTTTCCTACAGCGACGGCATGAGCTTGTCACGCATGTATTCGCTGGGAGTCTTGTTCATCACGCGCTTGAACGTCCTGGTGAAGTGTGCGGCTGACTTGTAGCCTAGTGTGTCTGACACCTCCTTGATGCTGGGTTTCCCGTTTTCCAGGATGGAGCATGCCTCCATTATCTTCCTCCTGTTGATGAACTGGTGAGGGGGAAGCCCTGTCATCTGCGTGAATATGCGTGTCAGATGTTCCCGGGAGACCCCGGAGCGCCTGGCGAGCTGTGAGACTTTAATGGTTCCCCCGGCGTGGCTGCCCAATATTCCGACGGCTCTCCTGAGGAGCAGGTTTTCCGGTTCGTCGGTCTTTCTCTCCTCCCGGCTTTCCGTGAGGGTGTTCAAGATGCCCACGACAAGTCGTGAGCCTTCGGATGCCGATATTACCTGTTGTTTCTCCATGTGTTCGAAATAGGACTGTATCCTTGCTATTACAGGATGGTTGAGGGACAGGGAATAAACTGGGCCGAACCTCCTCACCATGTTCCTTAATAGGAGGAAAGAGGTTTCTCCGCTGAACGCGACATATACGAAACGCCACGGGATCCTGGAACTCTCAGGATAATAATACGAAATTGCCCTGTCTCTGGATTCGCAGAGAAAACCGCTGCCGGGACGGAGGACGTGCTCTCCGCCGGCGTCGCGGAAACAACCATATCCTGAAAGCGTATACTGGAAGATGCAGTGGTTGGGATCGGTTCTGTTCTTGCCTTTGAGATGATAGGCGGATGTATTGTCCCTGGTCTCCACGCCGATCGCCGTAGGATATGGGAAGGACTCGATGGAGTCAAGAGTATTGAAATGTATATGCGCGAACTTCATATCACAAAATGGTAAATATTATCAAATTTAGATAATTGTTTTAGTAATTTCATACTGTAATTTCTATTTATTGTAAAAGCAAGAATTATCTCAAAATGTATAAAGGAGAGTTAAAAATGGCTAAAATCACTTTCATGGGCGCAGGAAGCACTGTGTTTGCAAAGAACGTGCTCGGCGACAGCATGCTCACCCCCGCACTCAGCGATTCCCACATCGCGCTGTATGACATCGATGCGGACAGGCTGAAGGAATCGAGACTGATGATGGACACCCTGAACAAAAACATTAACGGAAACAGGGCGAAGATCACCGCGCACCTCGGGACGAGGAACCGCAGGGAGGCCCTCAAAGGCGCTGACTTCGTGGTCAACGCAATCCAGGTCGGCGGATACAAGCCGTCCACGGTGATTGACTTTGAAATTCCCAAGAAATACGGCCTGCTCCAGACGATCGGCGACACTCTTGGCATTGGTGGTATCTTCAGGGCGCTCAGGACGATTCCCGTCATGAAATCTTTTGCTGACGACATTGAGGAAGTATGTCCTAAGGCGCTTTTCCTCAACTACACCAACCCGATGTCGATGTTGAGCGGCTACATGCAGAGGCATACCGGAGTCAAGACTGTCGGTCTCTGCCATTCGGTCCAGGGCTGCGCCCCCTGGCTGCTGAAGAATCTCGGCATGGAATTCAAGGAGGGCAGGACGAAATGGGTTGTCGCCGGAATCAACCACATGTCCTGGCTTCTCGAGATCAAGGATGAAAATGGGAAAGATCTTTATCCTGAAATCAAGAAGAGGGCCTTTGCGATGAATGACGCCGCCAGGAAGAAGGGCGCCAAGAAACATGGAGACATGGTGAGATTCGAAATGATGAGGAACTTCGGATACTACAACAGCGAATCCTCCGAGCACACAGCCGAGTACCATCCGTATTTCATCAAGAGCACGCATCCGGAACTCATAGAGGAGCTCAATATTCCTCTTGACGAGTATCCGCGCCGCTGCATCGGCCAGATCAAGGGCTGGAAGAAGCAGAGGGACGAGATCATCAACAACGCCAATCTCTCCCACACGAGATCGCATGAATACGCGTCGTACATCATGGAGGCTGCCCTTACCGACAAGCCCACTGAGATTGGCGGTAACATCATCAACAACGGTTTGATCCCGAACCTTCCTGCCAACGCATGCGTTGAAGTTCCCTGCATGATCAACAGGAACGGCATCAACGGATGCTACGTCGGCGAGATTCCAGAGCAGCTTGCGGCCCTCAACAGGACGCATATCAACGTGCATCTCCTCGCCATCGAGGCGGCGGCCACCTTGAAGAAGGACAAGATCTATCATGCGGCGATGCTGGATCCGCATACCAGGGCTGAACTGACCCTCGACCAGATCCGCTCTCTCTGCGATGACCTGATCAAGGCGCACGGAAGCATGCTCCCGAAATTCAAGTAATAGCAACTTTAGGTCTCTAAAATCCCGCAGGAAGCCTAACTCCCTGCGGGATTTTTAATTTAATTTTGTTGCGGCGCAAGCTTCTCCAGGTCTTTCGTGGTGAGAATAGCCTGTTTCCCTCGGGCAGGAATGCCCGAGCTACTACAGTCCCAGTCCGGGCTCGTCGTCGTGTGCCGGCTTGGATTCTGGCATGAAGGGCGAGAACTTCTTGTAGAGTTCGTCCAATTTGGAAAGGTAGTATAGGATATTTTCGTCACGTGTTCCCGGGGCATCCTTCAGAAGGCAGGAGTTGTCGACTACGGACACATTCTTCTTCGTGCCGGTGACATAGAACGAAACCTGATCGCCGGCGCGGTAGTCGCGTCCGGACCTGATCGCCAGTTCGTAGGCGGCGCTACGCTTGCCACCTTCCTCAAGTCCTCTCCTGTAGGAGTCGAGGGATTCCTGCAGGGTCTCGGATTTTGCGAACTTCGCAAGCGGCCACTTCCTTGATTCGATAGCAGTCCTGTATTCAGCCGTCATATTCTCAATGGAATCAAAATCCTTCTTGAGCAGGTGTTCGATGATCTTCTTCATGTATTCACGCTGGAACGGTTCGAGGCCACGGGATTTCAGAGCCGCACCGGTCATTGATATCTCTCCATCCTTGGAAAGCAGAGCATAGTTCTTGCTCTTGTAGCAGAACATGGAAGGATGGATGGAATCAAGCTCCACTTCGATTCCCTTCGGAAGTATCTTCTGGATACTGTCTCTCATCATATCCGGATCCTTGACTCCGGCCGGCGGCTGGAAATAAATACCGTCGGTATCGATCTCTATGACGTTCGCGTCGCTGTCCTTCAGGAACTTCACCATGGAACTGAGGATGCTTCTTCCGCTTCCGGTGACGCATTCCGCCATCGTATAGTCGTTGAACGTGCCCTGCGAAAAGCCGAGGTATCCATAGAACGAGTTTATGAGAATCTTGAAGGTTGTCTGGAGGGAATAAAAATAGTCTCTTTTTTCCTCGGCATCTGAAGTTTTTCCAGCATCTTTGGCATATAGGCGGAATTCCCTTAGCTTTTCAAGGAAAAAAGTGAATATTTTTAAACTGTCCCTTTTAGGGACCCAGGCTTCGGCCAAGATGATCGATGGATAGAGGGAGCGTATGTCGCAATGCCAGACGTTCTCGAATACTCCGGATGAGAACGCCTCAGTCAGTGCTCCGGCAAAGTTTCTGCTCTGTTCCGGGACTGGGATGGACTGACCTTTTTCGAGATACGCGGCGACCAGCATCGAGTCGATCCTGGTTGCATTTCCGCGAACTACGCAGTTCTGATATGAATAGGGGATGAGCTGAGTCTGGTAGAAATAGCTCGGAGAAAGGATCTCGGCGATCGCCCGGGTTTCCCTGACATCGTCCATGGCGTATTTCTTGACGCGTTCGCGGTCCTTGAAGAAAAGAGAGCAGATCTCGCCTCCGTCTATGTAGGTCCTGTCCTTCGATGCGACCCCGAAATGGCGGGCGATCGACTTGAGGCCGTAGTCCTCGAGCTCTCGGTAGGTGATGTCATAGAACTGCGCGAGGAAGTAAGTGTCGATTATGTGGCGTCCATAGATGTCGACCCTCGTGTAGTTCACGGTGCGTTCAGCTATTGATACTCGTGAAGGCCTGCTGGAAATTGTACTGCCGTCGCGTCCGAGATTGAGCTTGACCTTGTGCCTTTTTGCACGCGTCTGGATGAAAGGCAGATCAAAACGGAAAATGTTGTGTCCTTCGATTATATCAGGGTCTCTCTCGTTCAGGGTTTCCACGAATTTTTCCAGGAGCTCCTTTTCGGAATACGGCTCCTCGAGGACCAGGAGTTTTTCCCAGCCGGTGTTGTCGGACATGCTGATCATGGCGATCCTGTCGCCTTCGCGTTCTGGATTGGGGAATTCAAAACCTTCAGTCATCAGGGTTTCAATGTCGAACTGCAGCCTGCGTGTGTCGCTGAATTTCATTTTCCGGAATAGCCTGAACTGCTCGGATGTCAGTAGCTGCTGCATTTCATCATTGAACAACCGGACGGGCGCTGTCGGGGAGCTGGGGTTGAAACCTTTTGACTTCTTCAAAAATTTCAGGGCGTTACCGTAATCTTTGGAATCTGCGAATTTCGCAAGGTAGCAGAATATGCTGTCGCCATTGAGTTTGGCTGTTTCAAAATTGAGGTCTGATCCGTTCAGTAATGCCGGATTTGAAAGGAGGAGGAATGGATGGAAGGGGATTTCCTTCTTTTCGAGCTTGTCGCCGCTGCGGACGTAGATTACTGCCTTGCCGTTTTCACCGGGTTCGGCGGCTACGACATGGTCGAATCTGGATGGCACAAGATTTTCAAGATTGAATTTCATGCTGGAATATAAACCACGGAATACACTAAATATACTAAATATGTGAAATAACTATCAGACAGGTTTTGCGGGAGATCAAGCGATGCTTTGAAATCATCTAATACTGAATTACCTTAAACAGAAACTGATAAAAAGTAAGGCGGGCTTTCCAGCCCGTTATCTTAATGAAGGAAACAGGCTGGAAAGCCTGTCATACTGTAAAAAAAGGGGTTGTATGCTTATGAAAAAATCCAATGGGAAATACGTTCCGGCGGAGAATCGCTATGCGGAGATGAAATACAGCCGTTGCGGACGGAGCGGGCTGAAACTGCCGGCCATATCTCTCGGACTCTGGCACAATTTCGGGGGAGTGGATGATTTCGAGACATGCCGCAAGATAATCATGGGATCCTTCGATCTTGGGATCACGCATTTCGACCTTGCCAACAACTACGGGCCTCCGGCAGGATCCGCAGAGAGCAATTTCGGCAGGATTCTTAAGAAGGACCTTGCCGACTACCGTGATGAGATGGTCATTTCCACCAAGGCCGGCTATTACATGTGGCCTGGACCGTACGGTGAATGGGGTTCCAGAAAATATCTCCTTGCCAGCCTTGAGCGGAGCCTGAAGCGGATGGGTCTGGACCATGTCGACATCTTCTACAGCCACAGGCCGGATCCGGATACGCCGCTTGAGGAAACCATGTCGGCGCTCGAACAGGCGGTACGGCAGGGAAAGGCGATTTATGCTGGAATCTCGAACTACAGGTCGCATCAGACGGTTGAGGCGTCGAAGATACTCAAGTCCCTCAGTAGTCCATGCCTGATACATCAGCCAAGGTACAGCATGTTCGACAGATGGGTGGAACATGACGGGCTTCTTGACATTCTGGACAGGGAAGGGATCGGCTGCATAGTCTTTTCACCGCTTGCCCAGGGGATGCTTACGGACAAGTATCTCAAGGGGATTCCGAAGGGATCAAGGGCGTCAAAGGCCAACACCTTCCTCAAGAAGGACAATGTCACGGAGGAAAAGGTAGGCAAGTCCAAGGCTCTCGACGAGATCGCCAAGGAGCGCGGACAGAGCCTTGCGCAGATGGCCCTTGCCTGGGTCATGAGGAGGAAGACTGTGACTTCCGCACTCATAGGGGCAAGTTCGCTGGAACAGGTCAAAGACTGCGTTGCCGCCACGAAGAATCTGGATTTCTCGAAGGATGAGCTTGAGAAGATAGAGAAGATTCTCAAAGGGAAGTAACTCGGGCATTCCTGCCCGAGATTCTGAAATTTAAAACTGGAAATAATACCACAGGCAAGATGCCTGTGTTACATAAAATATCGGGCAAGAATGCCCGAGTTACTTTAGGAGAGGCAGATGGAGATATTGAATCCGTTCATTGAGGATTTTTTCAGGCTTGTACGAGGGCATCTCCTGGAAATAATGCTTGTGTTCATGGGGACGGTGATGAGTGTCTATGGGGGAGACATCAACAAGGCATTGATGAAGAAGATCAGGAAGGAGAATTTCTTCATCAGGTTTGGGATCTTTGTCGCGCTCTGCACCGCCGTGTACGGGTTCATCGCGTTTGTAATCGGCAAGATACTGGTCAAGTACATGGCTCAGCTGAGCAATGTCTGGCTGATCTCGGTGATTGCCGGTCTGTTCATACTTATCGGGCTTATAGCTGAAGAGAAGAATCATATTTAACATGGTGATGCTGATGTTCAAAAGAATAGTTCTGAACGCTATTTTCTGCCTTTCCTTGATTTTCACTTTCTGCCTCCTGGCGCAGGACAAGGCTCCAGATGCCAGTAAGGACAAACTGTCCAAGGGAAACAGAAACATTGACCTAAAGGACATCAACATCCTGGAAGACTTGAACGACGGAGGGCAAAAGCCCCCTGTAAAGAAAAATGCTGTCCCGGAGACTGTTTCTGACGTCAGGGAAATTGCACCAAGGCTGGATGTACCTTTGGACGACGATCAGAAGAAGGCCCTTGCTAACATAAGGGAGATCTACGCTGAGAAATACAAGTCGTCCGACTCCAGGATCCGCCATGATCTTGCAGTTGAATTTCTTTCAGAAGCTAAAAAGAAGGAGCATGCTCCGGCGGTCAGGTATGTTTTCTTCACCGAGGCGATCCATCATTCGGCCTATGCCGGAGATGTCGCAAAAATCACGGATATTGTAAAGGAGATTGACGGCATCTTCAGGATCAACAGGGGGGAATTCGCCGGAAAGGAGCTTGCCGGATGCGAGAAATTTGCGAAGTCTCCAGGGGATCCAGCAGGCATGGCGCAGGCATATGTCGATTGCTATCTGTGGTCTCTTGAAGACGAGTTCTATGATGATGCGGCAAAAAACCTGAATGCTGCGTCAATATATGCGAAGAAGGCAAACAACCCCGAGCTGATGAATGAGATAAAGGAGTTCAACAAGGAGATCGTCTTGTTGAAGAAGGAATATCTGCAGGCGGCTGGAGCTTTTGAAAAGATAAAGGCCGATCCCGATGATCCCGCCGCGAATTTCACAGTCGGAAAGTTCTACTGCTTTGTCAGGGGCGACTGGGGCAGAGGCCTTCCAATGCTTGCAAAAAGCCAGGATGAAAAAATGAAGCAGATTGCGTCGGAAGATCTGAAGAATCCAGAGAATGCCGTAGCGATGACCCATCTTGCCGATGGCTGGTGGAATATTGCCGATGACAGGAACTACGTGTTTCTGCAGAAAGAGCTAAGGATGCGTGCACTCTTCTGGTATGAGAAAATACTTCCATCCCTTACAAGCCTGGAAAAGTTAAAGATTGAAAAGAAGATTGATCTTGCCAGTTCAGCGGCTTCTATGAAGCGTTCATCCCTGAGTCTTCCGAAAGGTGCTGTGCTTGCATTCAGCTTTGAAAAGAACACGATCCTGAAAAAAGGATCCGCTTCCATTATATCCGACCTCAGCGGTCAAGGAAATGATGGAATCATGCACGATGTCAAGTTTACTAAGGGGGCTGCGGGTGATGCTGCTGAATTCAACGGCAGGGAAAGCTATATCGAGGTGAAGGAGTCAAAGAGCCTGGTGCTGGATGACAGCCTGACAATTGCGATGTGGCTTGATCCTGTTGATTTCGGGGGAAGACGCAATCCTTTCCATAAATGCTACGGTGGCGAAGGGGCTCTCACTATTGAACCCGGAGGTACCATTAATTTTTTCACAGGTACGACAGGAAAAGATATTGAAGGAGGATATATCGGGGCAAACAGTTCAAAAGCCCTGCTTCCCGGAAAATGGAACCATATTGCCGTCGTCAGGGATCCTAAGGCGAACAAGATAACATGGTATTTCAACGGTGCGTTTGCCAGCGGGATCCCCTTCAACATGGAGGTCAAAGCGTCAAAGGCGAACATATTCATAGGCAGGGGATATGTCGTGAACGGATTCTACAATGGACTGATCGACGAACTCTCCATCTTCAACAGACCCCTTTCCGAAAAGGAAGTCAAGGAGCTATTCTCATTGGGGAAAAAGGGCCAAAGTTTCTGAAATAAAACAGATATTACTGTCTGCTTCTCATAAATACACTATTCTGTTAAGATTGCATAATATTACCAATATATTAACCTTTTTTACAAGCAAGCAGGTAAAAATACTAGTAATATTGTGTCCAGATAAAAAACACAGGAGGCAATTATGAATAGAGAATTTTATTTGGATCTTGCTAAGTCAGGCGCGGCATTTCCTATCGGAACAGACCTCATCGTCCATGAGAAAAATGATCCTAAGAAGGTAATGCTCGACGGTGTACTTCTTGGAAAGGTCGTTGAAGAGGCTTCAAGGCGCTATAATGCCCCTCTCGCCTTCCCTCTGATGGATCTGAAGCTTGAGAAAGCTCTTCTTCTTGACATACTAGGAGTGTCGCAGGACAAGGTCGAAACCTATCATTTCGAGACATGTCCGACAGACGAAATGATTGGAAAAGTGAAAAAGGAACTTCTCAGCCGCTCGCTTCCAAGGATAGATGCGACATGCGGCGCTGTAAAATATATCGCCGACAATACCGATCTGATTCCTGTCGGAATGTGCATTGGAACATTTTCACTTATGACAAAGCTGCTGTCGGATCCGATTACCGCCGTCTATATGCTTGGCATGGGAATACAGCCGGACGAGGAGGAGACCGTTGGAACAGTGAAGAAATCCCTTGATCTGGCATGCATGGTTGTCAAGAGATGCATAACAATGCAGATCGAGGCTGGCGCAAAGGCGATAATCATGTGCGAACCTGCCGCGAACAAGATCTATATCTCTCCTACCCAGATAGAGGAAGGCTCGGACGTTTTCGACCGCTGTGTAATGGATTATGCGTTTGAAATCAAGGATCTCCTAAACAAACACAAGGTTGATCTCATCCTGCATGACTGCGGAGAGTTAACCGATTACATGATTGAAAGATTCGTTAAGCTTGATCCGGCCATGCTGAGCCTCGGAAGTTCGCGCAAGCTCTGGGATGACGCCAGGATCGTTCCGAAATCCACGGTCCTCTACGGTAATCTCCCATCCAAGCATTTCTATTCCGATGAGAAGATCACCAAGGCGCAGGTCATCGAGAAGTCGCTGGAACTTGTCAGGAAGATGAAGGAAGTCGGACATCCGTTCATACTCGGAAGCGAGTGCGACGTGCTGAGCGTTCCGGAATCACTCGGGACGATCAACGAGAAGGTCAGCGCGCTCGTGAACTGTGGCTGCGGATGTTCCTGCGGGCACAGCCATGCCCGGAAGGCGGCGTAGTTATAAAAATTATCCGCAGTCCTGCGGAGGATTTTTATCTGTACGCATCCTTGCGCTTTTCAACGGTGAGGAAGAAGACAATCTTTTCCGAGCTGTCCACTTGGAAGAAGAAGCGATACTTGCCGATCCGGTATCTCCAGGTTTTCCTCAGCAAGTCCGCCTGATATACCTCGCGGATCAGTTCGTAAGCTTGAGAATCAGTTCCCCTTGACGACTTCTTTTGGGGGATACCCAAAGAATTGTTTAAACTGTTTTGAAAAGATATAGGGATCGGGATAATCCAGCATTCCAGCAACTTCCTTTACGCCTGTCCCGGTTGTCTGTAAAAGGTAGCGTGCCTGGTTTAGACGCAGGCGAACCTGGTAGTTTTTCGGGGACATGCCAGTCTGCTTCCTGAATTTAAGGGTGAAATATTTCCGGGACAGTCCGCTTTGGCGGGATAATTTATCTATGGGCAGGCGTTTTAACGGATTAGCCTTCATCGTTCGCCGCACCTGTTCAATGCGCATATCTCTATCAGCACTTCCCCTTTCAAGCTCAATGGCGAGCTGGATCATGATTTGTTGGAGCAATGAACTGCACATCCGTTCATGAAGCTGGTCTTCCAGCAGCAGGGTATGGTTATACAAGGATTCAAACAACGCCTCCATGTGAAGCGTATCGGCGGGTATGAAGGCAATGGCGGATGGAGGACAGGCATTTGGAACCGGCCTTATCCCTTCGTTGGTGTAAACATGGAACCGTACCGGAATTATCTCGGGTGGTGATGCCGGATGCTGCCAGCCGCTATGTTCTACTCCCGGAGGGATAAAAATGACCTTACCCCGGGAAAGTTTTTCCTCCACACCGTCAACCAGATAAGTACCTGATCCACCTTTCACAAACAGCAAATGCATGTCATCAATGACCCTTGGAGCAATTTTCCAGTTCGGCGAGACAATCAGATTGTAGCACCAGTGGACTCTAAAATGATGCTTCAATGGTATAACCGCCAACATGGAGCGCAACCAAGCGGCTTTTTCCTGTTTAGTAGTCTTTTTTAACATGTAATTGACACCTTTAAACATGGATCAATTATTCTTAATATGTTACAATATCTTATCATATTCCAGATATCTTATTATAATATTGAAAGGGTTGAAGGCAAATCATCATGAAGACGAAAAAGAACATCTCTAAATTCATCGTATTAGGCCTGGATGGGGCGTGTCCCGATATTTTTGAGGGAAAATTATCGCAAGGCCTGATGCCGAATCTGAAAAGATTGAAAGAGCAGGGGTGCTGGGGAGACAATATCCCCTTCCCTTCTGCAGTTACTCCGGGAAACTGGACTTCAATCGCCACCGGCAGCAAGCCATCAACCCATGGGATTTCAGATTTTACCATGCATACGGTTGGCCAACCGCTGGACGAACATTACGACGTATTTACGAAGGACAGGAACAACCTTGCTGAATTTGCATGGGATGCCTATTCTAGGCGGGGACTGAAAACAGCCACCATTGCCTATCCCGGCTCTCTGCCTCAGACCGAAAAAAAACATCTGGCAATTGGCAACAGCGGCATGCCTGCTGAAAATGCCGATCCCTACACCATTGCTCCTTCCCGGGCTCTGACTGCCGGTTCCCCAAATCCTGTCGGGCCCTATGGCTGGCAGGAACACGAGAAGATCGACCTGCAATCGACAAATGATGAGTTGGGCATTGCTGGTTTTGAATCGCGATATTTCATTGACATCAGGATAAAAGCCCTTAATCCCGGATTCAAAGGGGAGCATGGCACGCGCCTGTATCTGGGAACCCTTCAGCAAAAGGTGGCCGGAGTATTATGCTGCATGAATGAAAAAATACTGCTCGGAATCCAGGAGTGGACCCCTTTCCTTGATTTCTCATTTTCCCATGAAACAGAGATCATTGGCCAGTGCAGGATGCGGATCACCACCGCTGATTTAGAAAAGGGAAATCTCCTGCTTTATATATCAACCGTATATCCCAAGTATTATTTTTCAACCAATTCTGCCGATACTGATGGATTGCGCGACAAACTGGGTCCCTACAATGACAATCTTCCGATATCACGGTTCCTGATGGGCTGGCTCGATGATCAGGCGCTTAGCGATGAGTTCCGGCTACAGGGAGTTTGGGAAGCACGGGCAGCAGTTGAACTGGTCAGCAACTTGGGTTATCGGGGCGTATTTGCCAAATGGCACGCCTTTGACAAGTTCTATCACTTTTTCATGCAGAAAATCGATCCGGCCGCACCAGGCTACTGCACGGATGAATATGCACGATACGAAAAACTGCATGACATGCTGATCAAGACCGCCGATGAAATGATTGGAATTGTCCTGGACGGCATGGATAAGGAAACTACCCTGGTGGTGATCTCCGACCATGGCCTGATGGCCAGCCGTAAGGCTGTATGGGTGAACCGGTTCCTGGCCCGGCATGGGTATATCAGCCATACCGAGGAAGGTGGCCTGGACGTAGTCGATTGGAAGAAAACTCGGGCTTTTGTATCTGCATTCATGCTGCTCAATGTCAACCTTAAGGGACGCGACCCTGACGGTATCGTTGAACCGGGAGAAGAATATGAAGCTCTCAAGAAAGAATTGATTGAACTCCTACGTGGATGGAAGGATCCGGAAAACAATACTCATGTCATGAGCGCAGTGTTTGATCCTGGGAAAGACGGGATTTTTTATGGCCTGGGCAACGACCGTGACGGAGACATACGTTATTTCACCACACCGGGTTATACGCTTTACCGCTCAACTGCGGTAAATGGAAAAGAATTGCTCACTAATACCTTTGGCCCGTATCTTGGTGATCATGGCAGTTGCATCCCAAGTACACGATTTAGCCGGGGAGGAGAAGTCGGCGCGTTTTATATATCCGGCAAAGGTATTAGGCACCGTGACGGCAAAATGCAGATATTCCCCTGTGATGTCATCCCCACTCTTCTGCAAATAGCTGGTGAAAAGCCATTGGCCAATCAGGAAGGAGCAGTTATACATAAGTGCCTAGACTGCGCCGATATACCATAATAAAATCGGGAGTCGGGTATAGTTCTTCCTGAAATGTGGTATAATTAGTTATGGTTCATATTGCGAATTATAGTAAACGACTCCAGATATATTTTCGCTTCAACCGCGAACTTCTTGGACAACTTGTGAAAATCGCCTACGACGAACTGATCCGCGAGGTATATCAGGTGGTACTTGGCCGCGAAGATGTCGTTCCGGGGGATGGAGGCGGCCTCCGGGATTGGAAAACAGATTGAAGCCTTAGCCCAAACCTTGATTCTTCCCTGGATTCGGACTATCTTACCTGCATCATGAAGTCAAAATTCCTATCAGTTGTTTTAATAACCGCCGCTCTTTCCCAGCCTAAAGGAATGAATCTGTTCCAATCCACGGACTTTCTTACTAAAAACGGCATGAACCTGTTTCCCTACGCACAAAACTGGGACGAAATAGAAACATCGCCGGGGCAATATGCCCTGCAAGGCACTGTCATAAATCCCCTGACCCTGCTCGTCCCCAGATATCCCCTTAAGGGCGTGCTGTTGGTGATCAAAATGATTGACACGAACACGCGCACCATGCCGTCTGATCTTCAAAACAAACCGTTCGACGACCCCGAGGTACGCCAGAGATTCTTGGCCATGCTCCACGCCATCGCTCAAGAACCGAGCACAAAAAAGCTCACCCATATTCTACTGGGAAACGAAGTTGACGCATACGTTTCCGCTCACCCAAAAGAGCTCAATGCCTTTGTGGGCTTACTCAAAGAAAGTTTCGACCAACTGCACCGCGATCTGCCGGGGGTCAAGGTCGGGACGATTACTACGTTTGATGCTTTGAATCACCCACAAATTTTTCAGCGCCTCATAGAATACAGCGACTTTGTTGATTACACATACTACCCCATCAACGGGCTGTCGGGAGGCCTATTTTCCAAGGGCTGGCAGATGCGCCCCATAGCGGATGTTGCTACTGACCTACACGCAATGGCTAAGGCTGCGGGACACAAGCCCTTCAGCTTTACAGAAATCGGATACAGCGCCTCGTCGCTCAACAACTCTTCCGAAGATAAGCAGGCAGAGTTCGTACAAACGGTTTTTGACACTCTTGAAACATACCATCAACAAAACCGCATCGCATTCATCTCATGGAGTTCTTTTTCCGATATGCCTCCCGAGTTTTGCAACGGATATGCGTATGCCCAGGGCATAGACAATTCAAAAGAGTTTTGTGCGTTCCTTGGCAATCTCGGTCTCCGTACCTACGAGGATAATCGCGCACGAAAAGCATGGAGTATTTTCGTCACAAATGTTGGCAAATGGACAAAGTAGAAAAAAGTCCGCTACAAATATCGAAAATTCTCTGCAGGCAAAGAACCATTTTCTTGCCTTGGCATCGGTTGTTCTCACGTTTCACCATTAGAATGCATTAAAAGCAATCCAAAAAATTTGATTATTGGAAATTCATAGTTACTTTTTTCAGGATGAATAAATCATCCGGGAAAAAATTGAAGAAATGGCTGCTGGACATATACCGCATTCTTGAGGATACGTACGGAGTTCAGGAATGTTTTCTTAAGCATGAAGATCATGTTCAGCTGATGGTCAGCGCGATCCTTTCCGCACAGTGCACTGACGCTAATGTGAACAGGGTTTCCCCGGGACTTTTCAGGAAGTATTGCGGCGTCAGGGCTTTTGCCGAAGCAAACATCAAAGAGTTCCAGAAAGATATCAAGTCAATCGGATTATTCCGTGCAAAATCCAAGAACATCATCAATTCCTGCAAGAAGATCGTGAAGGAGTTCGACGGAAAGCTTCCTTGTGAAATGGAAAAGCTGGTGACACTTCCCGGAATAGGACGCAAGACAGCTAATGTCCTTCTCTGCCACGCCTTCAACCGTCCGGGGTTTCCGGTCGACACCCATGTCCAGCGCCTGACGAACCGGATCGGATTCGTGAAAATAGAAAATCCTGTTAAGATCGAGATGATCGTAAACAAGAATCTTCCAGATGAATACTGGTGTTCGTTTTCCCAGCTGCTGATCTCGCATGGACGCGCCAGGTGCCGAGCACGGAACCCCGACTGTGAGAATTGCGAAATCCGCAATATGTGCGAGAAAAGAATTTGAATGCGGGGAAGGGAAAACCTTTTAAGGAAAGGTTCTTCCC
>JBAQUG010000218.1:0-5909 GCA_049297395.1 Victivallales bacterium
AGAGAAGGCCTCCCCATATGAAAACGAACTGGAACCTGTGTTTCCTGATGTTCCTCAGCCAGTCCTGAAAGAGCATCGGTATCAATACGCAGAGGAAGATTATCGCGAAATCATGGTAGCGGACGACAAAGACGAACGAAATGAAGAAGAATACCGCCATGAACAAAGGGAAACAGAGCCTTGGCATGTCCCTGAAATAAATGACTCTTCTCTTGGATGCAAAGAATAGCGCGAAGACAAGCATGAACGGCACGACATAAATTGCAAAAGGAAAGAACATCCTCAGGATTACAATGTCTGCGGAATGCATGGCAGGCGTCCACAATATCCTTGCGTCGAAGTTCAGGAGCAGCGGATCGGCGGGTTTGACATTCATGAATTTGAGTTTTGCGATGAGGAGATTTCCGAAATGGCCGTAGTTGGCCGAGAAACTGCTCATCCTGCTGATTCCCCACCATATGAGCATTGCAGCTGCTGATGTGATGATGATTACAGCAAGCCGTTTCAAGTACGACTGCCGGAATTTCGTCGTCGACGAGATCAGGAAAGCTGGAATTATTATCAATACCAGCGGAGACAGGAAGAGACTGTGCAGTCTGTGATATGGGATAAGGACAGAAGCCAGCAGGACAGCTGCGAGGATCGCAATCCAGACATTCCTTCTTTTCGCACTTGGTTTCCCACCTGCTACAAGCCGGAGTATTTCAAAAACACCCCATATCCCGAAGAATATCTGGCACATGTCCCATGTCGCAAACGCGAGGAATGCGGACACCCCAAGAAGCACAAGCTTGATCTCCGACGGTCTTCCAAGATACCAGAATACAATCACGAGCACCGACATTATGAGAGGCATGCAGAATTCGCCCCTGATTATATCCTGCCCGGTATATCGCGCCAATGCCGCAGGAGCGACAACATGCATGAGCCCGCCGGCAAGGGCAAGTTTCCAAGGGCATCCCATGACTATCAGGAACAGGAATACCAGGGCTGACACCGAACTCGTCCAGAAACGGATCTGGGTGCGCGCCCAGCTCGTGAAATAAGGGTTGTCCTCGTATGTCTGGTCCTCCGGCTTCAGTTTCGGCGAAGGAAAGAGCTTGTTCTTGAGCCTGTACCCGTATCCGAGGAAATATTCCAGGCCAATGGTGTCCTGTTCCGCTACTTTCAGATTCCTATTTGTCGGCAGAAGCGGATCATAGGCCGGTATTCCCCTGCCGTCCGCGACATCTGCGGAGTTCGCAAACATTATCGAGCTTTCCACGAAGAACGGGACGAAGGGGCCTTGCGCCGGCTGAGGCAGTGCATCCTTGGAACTCTTGTAGCATTCACCGATCCTAACAGCCTCGCGCTCATAGATGAAACTCCTCATCGCGAACGAACAGACGAATACAAGAATAAAAAGGGCGAAGACAAAAAGACGTCCTGTCTTTTTTCCAAAAGATACCACGTTATTCATCATTATGTCTTTTCTCTTCCAGGAATTTATTTAAGGTAGGGACGGCTCTCTGAACCGTCCGTTCTTGATTAATCGGCGCTCTCGGAGAGAACGCCCTACCCTTAAAACACAAATTCAGTCTCGGGCAGGAATGCCCGAGTTACTTTTTATCATTTGAACGGATTCTCGCCGCAGTAGCGCACACCCTTCGGCTGATTGTAATGGATATTGCAGCTGCACAATCCAAGCATCTTCATCGCATCATACAGGGTCTTGGCCGAACGCTTGAACGCTATCGCGCCATGGTGAGGGAACCTCTGCTCGATGAGGACATGCCGGTAGAACCTGCCCATCTCCTTCACCGCGAAAATCCCGATTCCTCCGAACGACTTCGGATCCACGTCGAGGACTTCCCCGTCGGCGATATACGACTTCAAGGTCGCATCGGCCGTCGACTGGAGCCTGAAGAGGGTCACGTCTCCAGGCCTGATCCTGCCTTCAAGCGTGCCACGGGTTATGTCCGGAGCTTTCCCTGATTCCATAAGCCTGTGCATGATGAACTGGTATTTCAGACTGCAACCTGCAAGACATTCCGAACATGTATTGCCACAATGGAATCCCATGAAGAGATCCGAGTTCTGGTATCCGGCGGCCTTCCTGCCGGCCTTCTCATACATGTCGCGAGGAACAGTATTGTTGATATCGAGCAGTGTCGCAGGATGTTCAGTCGCACAGGTCGCAATGTATTCGCTCAGTGCGCCGTAGATGTCTACTTCGCAGGCCACTGGGATTCCCTTGGCCGCAAGACGCGAATTCACGTAGCACGGGACGAAACCGAAATATTTCTCGAATGACGGCCAGCACTTGTCCGCGAAAATCCCGTACCGGGACGCGCCAAGGTTGTCACCCATGAACTTCATGAGCCCGACTTCGAACTGTGCGAGTTTCGCAAGGAGGTCAGGATATGCGTTGCCTTTGCCGAGTTCCTGCGCCATCTCCGCGGCAACCTTCTTGATCTTCGGATTGCCTTCGGCAGAACGGAAGACATCATAAAGATCTAGTTCGCTGTTTTCCATGACCTCGACGCCGATGTCATAGAGGGGCTTGATAGGGGCGTTGCAGGCGAGGAAGTCCTGCGGACGGGGCCCGAACGCAAAGATCTTGAGTTTCTTGAGGGCGACAAGTATTCTCGCCACCGGGATGAAACCTTTGATCATATCGGCTACTTCATCCGGAGTTCCAACTGGATAATCAGGTATGTACGCCTTGATTTTGCGGAGTCCGAGATTATAGGAGGCGTTGAGCATGCCGCAGTAGGCGTCGCCACGGCCGTTGATGAGGTTTTCACCTGTTTCTTCAGCGGCTGCTACAAACATCACAGGACCATTGAATTTCTGCGCGAGAAGCGTCGCCGGCCCTTCTGGACCGAAGTTTCCGAGATAGACGATGAGCGCATTGACTTTGAGGTTTGTGATCTCCTCATATGCCTGGAGGGCATCCGTCTCTTTTTCGATGACTGTAGGAATGTTCCTGATCTTTATCTCTTTCGCTGCACACGACTTGAGGACTTCCATCTTGCGCTTCTTCGAGAGCTCGATCGGAAAACAATCCCTGCTGACCGCCACGATTCCAAGTTTCACTTCCGGCAGATTGTTCATCTTATCCCTTCCAAATTAAAGATTTTATTCTAAAATTTTTGACCATAATACGAATGCCTGCCGTGCTTCCTCTGGTAATGCTTGTCAATCAGCGCCTTCTTCAACTGAGGCACCTTCGGATTGATTGACACGGAGAGATATGCCATCTTGGCAAGCTCTTCGAGGACTGCGCTGTTATAAACGGCCTTCTCAGGTGTTTTCCCCCAGGTGAACGGACCATGGCACGCCACAAGGACCATCTCGACCTCATTATAGCTGCGTTTTTTGAAAGTGTTCAAAATCTGCTGTCCAGTCTGCTCCTCGTAGTCGCCCTTGATCATCTCATCGCTCATGACTTCCGTACAAGGCACAGCTTCCACCAGATGATCGGCATGAGTCGTTCCGAGAATTGGAATAGGCTTCATCGCCTGCGCCCAGGCAACCGCATAAGTCGAATGGGTATGCACTACTCCACCGATATCAGTGAAATTCCTGTAGAGCACGGTATGTGTCTTCGTGTCGGATGAAGGCCGCATTTTGCCTTCGACAATTTTATTCTCAAGATCCACGACAACCATGTCATTTGGCTTCAACTCATCGTACGGGACACCGCTGGGCTTTATAGCGAAAACGCCCTTGCTGCGGTCGATCGCGCTGACATTCCCGAACGTGTAGATAGCGAGTCCAAGCTTCGGTATCTGCATGTTGCATTCCCACGCCTGTTCCTTCAGTTCCCTATATCTGGCCATGTGTATTTCCGATTTTAGTTTAAGTAGGTACGTGCTTTAGCATGTACCATAATAATACTTTAAATTCAAGAATAGGACAGGCTAAAGCCCGTCCCTACTTCTTTGCCGTTTCCTTTTCCACGAATCCGCCGAGCGATGAATACTGGGCGTAGAGTTTTGCGTATTTCGCGGAATCAGCCTTGCCGGGCGTATATTCGGCTTCGAATCCGCTTCCCATGGCGTCCTGCGCCTTTTCAACCGACTTGTGGATGCCGGCGACTACGGATGCGAACATCGCAGCTCCGAGCGCACACGCCTGTTCGGAACGCGCAACCTTGATCTTCATTCCCAGGACGTCTGTTACGGTCTGCATGATGAACGGGGATTTCTTCGCGACTCCGCCGAGGGCGATGACGCCTTTGATGCCCACGCCCTGGTCCTGGAAACGATCAACAATTTTCTTCGAGCCAAATGCAGTCGCTTCGACAAGCGAGCGGAATATTCTCGGCGCATCGCTTCCAAGATTGAGGCCTGCAACTGCGCCTTTCAGAGCCTGGTTTGCATCGGGAGTACGTCTGCCATTCATCCAGTCAAGCGCAACAATCCCGGATTCGCCGACCGGTATTTTCGCCGCCGCTTTTGAAAGCTCTGGAATGACGGCATGATTAACCGCATCAATGATCTTTTTCCTGGCACTTTCGGATTTCACCTCGGAGGCGAGTGCGTTCTGCAAAGGCCACATGAGGACGTTCCTGTACCATGCGTAGATGTCTCCGAACGCCGACTGACCTGCCTCCATACCGAGCATTCCCGGAACAATCGAGCCGTCAACCTGGCCGCAGATTCCGCGTATGAGTTTCTTGCCGACCTTGTCCATCGGGGCGATCAGCATGTCGCATGTTGAAGTTCCCATTACCTTGCTCAAAATGTAAGGCTTGATCTGTCCGCCTACTGCGCCCATGTGTGCATCGAAGGCGCCGACACCGACCACGATATCTTCGCTGAGCCCGAGTTTCTTCGCCCAGCCGGCTGAAAGCAGTCCGGCGGCGCTGTCAGATGTATACGTATCCCGATAGAGACGCCCCCTGACGCCCTTGAGCAGAGGATCGAGTCCTGTCAGGAATTCCTCGGACGGCAGTCCGCCAAATGATTCGTGCCACATCGCCTTATGTCCGGACGCACATCTGCCGCGCTTGAGCGTAAGAGGATTCGTGTCGCCTGTCAGGACTGCAGGCAGCCAGTCGCAGTGTTCGACCCATGAGAATGCGGCGTTACGGACTTTCCTGTCGGCCCGCAATGTATGTAGGACTTTCGCCCAGAACCATTCGGAGGAATAGATTCCGCCGGAGTATTTGGTGAAGTCCTCGAACTTGCCGCTATGTGCGAGTGTGTTTATTTCCCCGGCTTCCTTTATCCCTGTATGATCCTTCCAGAGGATGAACATGGCATGGGGATTGTTCTTGAATTCGTCAAGGAGGGCGAGAGCGGTTCCGTCCCTGTCAACTGCGATCGGCGTCGAACCGGTAGTATCTATTGAAATACCCCTGATGTTCTTTGCGACATTCGCACCTGCAGCCTTGATGGATTTCCCGACGGTGATCTCAAGCCCCTCCAGATAGTCGAGGGGATGCTGCCTGAACTGGTTTTCGACCGGCAGGCAGAATTTCCCGTCCTGCCATCGGCTGTAATGATGGACAGCGCTCGCAATTTCTTTTCCATCGGAGGCGTCGACGATGAGGCATCTCACTGAATCCGTGCCATAATCGAGACCGATCACGTAATGATTTTTTGACATATCAACCCCTTGTTCATTTCATTAGGATTTTCAGGGCTGACAATGTAGACCGGCCTTGCAATATCTTCAAGAAGTGGAAAGAAGAGAAGCTCGGCAAAGACCCCGGTCTTCCGGGGTGGCGGCAAAGTCCAGCCCTTCTTCAATCGCTCTGCAAGCTTGTCCAACTAAAATAGGTACGGGCTTCAGCCCTGTCTACTATACGCATTTTTGTAAGCGTTAAGCTGGGCGTATCAGCCTTATTTAATGCAATCAAGTATGGCTCTTTCGCCGAAAGAGCCTCGAGCCACTTTCGGCGAAAGTGGCATACTTTA